>NZ_JBYNTT010000019.1:0-88746 GCF_057784995.1 Ramlibacter sp. G4-7 | reverse complement strand
GGCCGCGGAGGCCGTGGCCACCGGCGGCAGCGCCGTCGCCGTCGCCGGGGCCGGGGCCGGCGCGGGGGCCACAGCCGTGCCCACCGGCGGCGCGACGCGCAGGACCTGCCCGACCTCGAGCACGTTCGGGTTGTCCATGTTGTTCCAGCGCGCGACGTCGCGCCAGTTCTGGCCGGTCTCCAGCGCGATGCGCACCAGCGTGTCGCCCGGGCGCACCGTGTAGTAGCCGGGCTTGCCCGCGTTCTCGGCGCCAGGCAAGGTGCTGGGTGCGGCGGCGGGCGCGGGCTGCGCCGCGACCGTGCCATGCCGCACGCCCATGCGGTCCTCCACCGGCGCGGGCGTGCGGCGCGGCGCGGCGCAGCCGGCGAGCACGGCGCACGCCACGGCCAGCCCCATCCACTTCAGTGCGCGCACGCGCAGGTCCATCGGTTGTTTCCTCATGCGATCCCCGATTTTAGGGGGACAAAGTGAACGCTCTCAAGAATCGTCTGGGAGAGCCGCCCCGCGGTCTTTTCGATGACCACCAGCGCCTGGCGGCGATCGGGCATCACCATCGGTGCCACGATGCGTCCGCCCTCTGCGAGCTGATCGGTCCAGGTCGCAGGCACAGCCTCGCCGCCCGCGGCTGCGATGATGCCCGCATACGGCGCGCCTTGCGCGAAACCCGCCATGCCGTCCCCGAACAGCAGGTGCACGTTGGCCAGACGGAAGGCACGCAGGTTCTCGCGCGCGCGGTCGTGCAGGCCGCGCAGGCGCTCGATGCTGTATACCTCGCGCGCGACCTGGCTCAGCACGGCTGCCTGGTAACCGCATCCCGTGCCGACTTCCAGCACGCGGCCGAGGCGCCCACCCGCGGCCGCGCGCGACCCGAGCAGCAGCTCGATCATGCGCGCGACCACGCTGGGCTTGGAGATGGTCTGCCCCAGTCCGATGGGCAGGCTGGTGTCCTCGTAGGCCTGGTTCACCAGCGCACTGTCGACGAAACGGTGGCGTTCCACCGCCCGCATCGCGCCGAGCACGCGCGCATCGGCGACGCCTTGCGCGGCGATCTTCTCCACCATCCGGGTGCGCACCGCCTGCGAATCGAGGCCGATGCCGGCGGGCGCGATGCCCACGGCCGGCGCGGCCACGGGCTTGCGTGCAGCCTGGACCGGCGCCCCGGGCAGGCGGGCGGGAAAACCGGGACGACGCGTCATGGCTTGCCTTGCCCCTGCGGCAGCTTCGCCGCCGACTGGCCCCAGTAGCGCAGCGCATCGTGGTCGGTGAGGTCGACCTTCAGCGGCGTGATCGTCGGGTGGCCCTGCAGCGACGCGTGGAAGTCCGTTCCTTCCGCGTCGTCCTTGGGCAGGCCCGCGCCACCGATCCAGTACATGGTGTCGCCATGCGGACTGGCCTGCGAGATCACTTTCTCCGCCGCGTGCCGCCGCCCAAGGCGGCACACCTTGAAGGCTTTCAGCTCCTCGTACTGCCGGTTCGGGATGTTCACGTTCAGCAGCCAGTGCGCGTTGTCCGTGCGGTGGTGCTCCACCAGGAACTGCACCAGTTCGCGTGCCTTGCGCGCCGCCGACTCGAGGTGCGCCCAGCCCTTCTCCACCTGCGAGAACGCGATGGCGGGGATGCCGAACAGGTAGCCTTCCATGGCCGCGCCGACGGTGCCGGAATAGATCGTGTCGTCGCCCATGTTGGCGCCGTTGTTGATGCCGCTCACCACCAGGTCCGGCCGGTAGCCCAGGAGACCGGTGAGCGCGATGTGCACGCAGTCGGCCGGCGTGCCGTTCACATAGCGGAAGCCGTTGGGCGCGGCGTTGACGTACAGGGGCGCATGCAGCGTCAGTGCGTTCGATTTGGCGCTGTTGTTGTGCTCGGGCGCAACTACGTCCACCTCGCCGAGGTCGCGGATCGCTTCGTAGAGCGCCACGATGCCCGGCGCCTGGTAGCCGTCGTCGTTGGAGAGCAGGATCTTCATCGTGCAGGATTGTAGGGGCCGGTCGCCGCAGGGACAGGACGCGCCGCGCGCGCCTGCCTATGATTCACGCGAAATTGACAAGGAGTGCCGCCATGCAAGCCTGGCTTTGCGAGAACCCCGTCGGCGTCGAGGCGCTGCAATGGAAGGACCTGCCCACGCCCCAGCCCAAGGCGGGCGAGGTGCTCATCGAGATCAAGGCGGCGAGCCTGAACTTCCCCGACCTGCTGATCGTGCAGAACAAGTACCAGCACAAGCCGGCGCTGCCCTTCGTGCCCGGTTCGGAGTACGCCGGCGTGGTGGCGGCGGTGGGCGAAGGCGTCACGCAGTTGCAGGTGGGCCAGCCGGTGGCCTGCCTCTCCGGCACGGGCGGCTTCGGCACGCACACGATCGCACCGGCGCACCTGTGCATGCCGCTGCCCGCCGGTTTCCCGTTCGTGGATGCCGCGGCGTTCATCATGATCTACGCCACCTCGCACCATGCGCTGGTCGATCGCGCGCAGCTCAAGGCCGGCGAGACCGTGCTGGTGCTGGGTGCCGCCGGCGGCGTGGGCACCGCCGCCATCCAGATCGCCAAGGCGATGGGAGCCCGCGTGGTCGCCGCCGCATCGACCGACGAGAAATGCGCGCTTTGCCGCTCGCTCGGCGCCGACGCCACCATCAACTACACGCAGCATCCGGTGCCCGGCGCCTTCCGCGAGGCCGTCAAGGCCGCGACGGACGGCAAGGGACCCGACGTGATCTACGACCCCGTCGGCGGCGACTTCGCCGAACCGGCGTTCCGCTCGATCGCCTGGCGCGGCCGCTACCTGGTCGTGGGCTTCGCGGCCGGTCCCATCCCCAGCCTGCCACTGAACCTGATGCTGCTCAAGGGCGCGTCCCTGGTGGGCGTGTTCTGGGGCGACTTCGCCCGGCGGGAACCGAAGGCCAACGGCGCCATGATGCAGGAGCTGGCGCGCTGGTACGGGCAAGGCAAGGTCAAGCCCGTGATCGACCGCACCATGCCCATGGCCCAGCTCAAGGAAGCCTATGCGCGCATGGGCTCGCGCGAGGTCAAGGGCAAGCTGGTCATGGTGAACGCGTAGCCCTGCCCCAGCCCTCGGGTACAGGGCGCGGCGGAAAAGCGGCTGCGCGAATCCTGGCATGCCGTCCCGCCCGGCTATAATCGTCGGCTCGCGGTGGCTGTAGCTCAGTTGGTAGAGTCCAGGATTGTGATTCCTGTTGTCGTGGGTTCGAGTCCCATCAGCCACCCCACCGAACCCTCCAAGCCTCGTTAAGTGCTTGTTTTCTAAGGGAAACAAGCACTTTTTGCAGGTAGCTTCCGTAGCCCTTGCTACACGGTCTGTCACACACCCTTGTGGAGCAGACCTTGAAGCAGATTTCCGAACATATCTTCGCGCGCGGCAAGCACGACACCCTGTACGTGCGCCGGCGCATCCCTGCCGCCATCCGCGCGGCCTACCCCCCGAAGAAAGAGTGCGTGACGCGCAGCCTGCGCACCACTGACCTTCGCGAAGCGAAGCGGCGTGCGACTGCGGCCCTGGCACTCATCGACGCAGAATTCCAGGCTCACCGAGAAAAGCTGGACCTCGCCCGCTCGTCGATGTACGCGAAGCGGATCGGCAAGCTGGACGACGCGCAGCTCGAAGGCATCGCGCGCCACTGGGTGCACCAGGTGTTGACCAGCGACGAACACCGGCGCCAGGAAGGCATGGACGACGAGGAGTTCGAAGAACTCGGAACCCAGCTGACGGAGCAGCGGGCAGAACTTGGACGCATGCTGGCCCAGGGCAAGTCGCTGGACGTACTCCCTGCCCTGCGCGGATTCCTGCACCTCTGCGGGCTCGACTTCGATCCGAGCCAAGACGAGGCAAAGCGCGCGTGTTACGCGTTTCTCCGCGCCGCAGTTCGCACACTGGACCATCAGCTCGCGCGTCAACGCGGCGACCTGGTCGACACCAATGCAGTCGCTCCTGAATCCACTCACCCGCTGCAGGCCGTGTTTCCGGAGCGGGCCCCGCCGGACCGGAAGGCACCGAACTGGGAGCGAGTGTTCGAAACCTGGCGCGACTACGTCGAGAACCGGCCGAAGTCCACGATGATCGCCTCGCAAACGCCTTGGCGTGATTTGAAGCACTTTGCTGAAGGTAAAGGCGTTCGCTTGCCGGGCGCTGTCACTCCGGAGCTCATGACCGAGTTCATGGGGTACCAACAGGAGCGCGGGCTGAAGGTGAAGACGATGAACGAGCGTCTTCGCAAGATCAAGGCGATCTACGCGATCGCCGTCGGGAAGCTCCTGCTCAAGATCAATCCCGCCAAGGACACGCTCGGATTCAAGGAAAACGGCGTAAAAAAGCGGCGCAAGCGCCACCTTCCCTTTGACGCACAGGACCTCAAGTTGATCTTCGGCTCAGAGGTGTACACGCAGCACAGGCGCTCAAGGGGCCGGTCAGGAGAGGCGACCTACTGGATCCCGGTGATGATGTTCTACACCGGTGCACGACCGGAGGAGATCGCGGGACTCGCCCTCAACGACCTCCGCCGGCATCCCGAGTTGGGCTGGCACCTGGTACTGCAGGACCGCCCCAGTGACGAAGATCGTGACCTCTTCGAGCAAAGCGGAGATGACGGTGACGTGCCGGAAAGCCACCGACGCACGCTCAAGAACGCTGCTTCGCAACGGCTGGTGCCTGTGCCAAAGCAACTCATCGACCTGGGATTGCTGCGGTATGTCGAGTGGGTGCAGGCGCAAGGCGCCACCGTGCTCTTCCCGACCCTGACGAAGGACTGGCACGGGAAGCTGTCCGGCTCCTTTTCCAAGTTCTTCGGCCGGTACAAGCGGACGCTGGGGATCAGGGACAGCCGAAAGGTTCTCTACAGCTTTCGCCACTGCATGAAGGACATGCTGGAAGCTGCCGCCGTCCCGTCCAAGTACCTGCAGCGTGTCTTGGGCCACACCACCGGCGACGGAGCCACCACTGACGGCTATGGGTCGGACTTGCCTTTCGACCTGGTGGTCGAACACTTCTCGCGAATTCAGTTCCCATCAATCCCGGCACTTCCCTGGGAGCCTGGCCGCGGCTCTGTGCGCTTGTCCGCAGAGTAGACGTCAGTTCGCAAGCCCGAGGCAAAGGAAAAGGCCCCGCCGGACGGCGGGGCCAAAGAAGGGAAGCAGCTGAAGCGCTACGCCCGGGGCGCTACCACGGCTGACAGAGCGTCACCGTAAGCGACTTCAGCCTCTGCGCTTCGGGCAGCATGAGCAAGGACCAGGCGTCCGAGCCGCTCAGTACCTGGCGCAGCTTGGCCACTGCATCAACGACTTCCCTGGCCGCCAGCCGGCGCTGGCCGGCAAGCTCAGAAAGGAGTTCCTTGAACCCGCGGACTGGCACGATGGGCGCCATGCGCGGCTGCTGCTGGTTGACCAACTGCGCGCACAGCCTGCAGTCTGCCGTCGCGATCTCCAGGGCATCCAGGTCCGAGCGGCCAGCGAGGTCCAGGACTGTCACAACCGCATGGCCGTCGACGTGCAGGATTAGGAGGCCAGCTGCGCTGCTGTCGCCCACGGGGATCGACGTCGCCCAGAAGGCCGCCGGATAGCGCATGTGCCCCACCAAGTCCAGGACTGCTCCGGGCACGGGCTGAACCAGCGCCTCGAGCGAAGCCACTTCGGCGGCACTGGAGATCAGGGTCGACCAGCGAGATTGACCAGCCCAGGCCTCGTCGCAAATCGGGTTGGCGGCATCGTTGGACCACAACATTTGAAGCGTCATTCAGTTTTCCTCTGCGCGACACATGTCGCGGTGCGTGTAGACACGCAGTTGGAAAACAGTGACTGCCTCGATGTGGAGGTGGGAAGAATACGGTTCGAGCGCTCTGGAACAAGGCCACGAGCACTACTTGGAACTGGACGTTATTTTACGGCTTTCGTCATGCACTCGCTGAGCGCGTGCGCGATGACCAACCTTCACAAAGAGACTTGCCGCACGAAGCGCGTTGGCTTTGTATACTGAATAAGTCACATCGCCTCCGCCAATGAAATCGAGCGCTGAACTTGTTGCCTGGGTGCAGGACCTTTACTTGGCCATGCATTTCCCCGAGTTCGATCAGCACTGGCAAAACCCTTTGGAGACCGACGATGACAACAACTGACTTACGGCTGCTCGCGCAGTCGCTGTGCGGGGTCGGGCTAGCATGCCTCACGATGGCCATCGCACTTTTTCTGGACGACCGGGACGAGTAGTCCCCACCGCTCGGCCGCCCATGCGTGGCCAAGTTCCTCTCCCGGCTCGGGAGATTGCAAATCGAACGCTTTTTGGAAAGATCAACATGCACATGCCCTTCTGGGAATTCGTGATGACCGATAACCCCGACCTCGGACGCATCCTTGACCATGCGGGGCATTCCGCCTGGGATGCCCCGTGCGGCGGCACCTGGTCCTCGTCCGATCCGTTCGGGATCTAAGCCCGGCAATCGGTTCCCTTCGGGCCCTGGGCAATATCTGCCTCAGGGCCTTTCCTTTTGGCGCTTCGCCGCCGCGGAGCTACGCGGTCGCGATCTTCTAGGCGGCGGAACTACACGCTCGACTCCTTCCTCTGAGTCCCGGCGATCTGCCGATCGCCTTGCCCTCGAACCGTTTGGTTCGAGGGTTTTTTTTGCGTTGGGCGTTTGGGTCATATCTGTGCCCAAGTGAGGTCCGCCGTGCGGGTGGGTTGCGCGAATCGCGCGACGCGAGACTACTTTCGCGCGATTCGCGCAGGGGGTTACAGGCTGGAGCGTGCCCGGATTCCGGCTCCGGCGATCTAGTCCCTCCGCCGGCGACGCAGTTATGGGTGCTCGAAATTTCCATTCGCTAAAGGAGCCTCGCCGTGGCGGATGGAAAGGGGCCGGGCACGCAAGTGCCGCCGAATTACCAGGCGCTATAGGCGAATCTCCCCGGCGCGGCTCAGGCCTAGCCGGTGGGGAGTTCCCCACTTCAACCTGGAAATCGATGAACGCTCTCAACAAGATCCTTGCCGTCCTCAGCGGCGCCAACCACCCGGCAATCCCGGCAGCGAAAGCCGCCATGGAAGCGGTCAAACGCCGCCTTCGCGCTCGCCAGACCAAGCCCGCGGTCACCCAGCAGGCCAATGCGCCCCTTCTGCAGTTGGCAAAGCCGGGAAGCCGCGAAACTCCACGCGAGCCCACGGTGGTCAAGAAGGCCAACGCGTCCCCTCCGCGGCCGGCGGAGCTCGAAAGCCGCGAGCCCACGCGCGCACAGTGGCAACATGTCGTCGAGCGCGCGGCGGAGCGGATCGCGAACAAGGAGTCCGACGCTGCTCCCGCCTATCCTGTCGATGCGCTCGGCGACTTGACCGACGTGGTCAAGATCGTTGCAAGGCAAGACCACCGGAGAGAACATCGCGCTGGCGCCCGTCATCAGCTGGGAGAAGGCCCATCCGGATCGCCGCCTTCTCCTTCGCGACGGCACGGTGCCTGCCATCTTGCGCGATCTCGGCAAAGTCCAATATGGGGTTCTGGGGTTCATGTCCAGCGAAGGCGGCGTGTTCTTCGGCGGCTATTCGTTCAAGGGCGAGAACAAGCTGTCGACGGGAGCGACCTTGAACGCTCTGTGGGACTCGGGCGAGCTCTCGTATTCGAGGGTCACGTCGGGAGAGAACGTCCACCTGTACGACCGTCACCTGGTAATGTCGCTGGCCGCGCAACCCCGCGCAACCGGCGCCATCATTTGCGATCAACTCCTGGCAGATGTCGGCTTCCTTCCGCGACTTCTGTATGCCATCCCTCCGGAGTCAAAGCCGCGCCTGGGACGTGCATTCAACCTGGCAACGAACGAGTTCATGCTCGCCTACTGCGCCCGTGCCGCGTCCCTCCTTTCTCTCCTCAGTGAAGAACGCGAGCTGCAGGTGCTCTCCCTGGAGCCGGACGCACGAGAGTTCCTGGTCCGTGCCTTCGAAGGCTACGAATACGAGGCCAAGAAGGGTTCCATGCAGCACATCCGCCCTTTCGCTATCCGGGCGACGGAGCAAGTCTGTCGCCTTTCAGGCGTGCTCGCGGCCTGGGGTGGTCGGTCGTCCGTGTGCCTGCGCGACGTTTCGTCCGCCAAGCAGCTGGTGGACTACTCGCTTGCCTGCTGGTCCCACGCGCTCGTCACTGCGCCTGACGCCATGAAGGACGAAGCGGCCCTGCGGATCGTGACGTACATGGCGGAGCACGGCGGCATCATGAGTGACAAGCTCAACCTCGGGCCGGAACCGCGAAAGGCGGAGGGCCGGCGCGCGGCTCTCGACCTGCTCATGCACCTCGGCTTGGTCCGCCAAGTTGGCCACCGCTTCGAGCTAATCCCGTAATTCCGTGACTTGCGGCCCCGGGGGGCCGCGATTCGCGCGACGCACGTGTGATGTCGCGCGAATCGCCCCGGCCACCCGTGCAGCAGCCCACTAGAACAACAACGGCGAGGCTCCGCGTCTCGCCATCCAGATCACAGCCCTCTGTTTGGTTGAGGGCTTCAATCGCCACACATAGCACGAGACGCCTTTGCAGCCGGTGGCTGCATGATGCAAGCGCGGTGAAGCTGCGCGCGGTCCACCGCGTATCCGTCGCCGTCGGACTCCACGACCTCCGCCCAGGTTCGGGCATATCGCTCGCATGTAGTCGTCCCTTCCGAAATGACCCACAGCCACCTGGTCCTGGGCGTGAGCAGAGGAAGGATAGACCGCATTTTGACCATCAGTTCTCGTCTTCCCTTCGAGGTGATCTCCACCTCAATGCACACCGTGGTCTCGATGCCGTTCTGGTCAATGTGCCGCACCAGGAGATCCGGCCGTGCAGCGGCATCGATGCTGCGCAGCTCACGGTCGCCCTTGAGACGGCGAAGGCTCGGCAGGTCGGTCTGCAGGCGCGCCACAGCTTCTCGCTGGACGGCGACTTCATGCGCAAGTCGGGACAGCGTGAGCCGCTCGGGATGTGTCAAGTAGCTCACTCGCCGGCGCAAAGCGAACTCGCCCAGCCTCACCCCCGCGGCGGTGAGCGCCCAAACGGCAACCGCGGACATGGGGACGGCTACCCGCCGGAGAAGTCCGGCCCGCTGCAGCCGCGCGCAAATCCCCCTGGCCTTCACCCGTAGCACCTCCCGCAAGATCGCTTCCGTGCTGTGGCCCATCACGGCCAGCCAGGCGCAAACCAACTGCGCCTTCTCTTGCGCGCGTTCTTGCGGCGTCTGGTCTTCGAGGCTGTCGCGGGGGCACTTTGGGCGCATGGCGTGTCGGTCTTGGTTGTGATCACCCGTGTAGCGCCGCCGGCGACCGAGCGGCGCCACATGCGTTCGTACATTCGCCTTACATGCGCGCTTGCGCGCGCAGATTCCGGGTTGGACTTGGGGTCCCCGGGGTACCGCCGACTCGCCGCAAAGCGGCGACCGCGCTAGGGCGCGGCAAGGTCGGCTCGGGCCTGGACGGCCCGCCCCCTGCTTGCGCGGCCTGCCGCTTCGCGGCCGGGTCCCCGGCGCGCCGTGTCTGTCGCGGCCTGCACGGCCAGCGACCGCTTGCGCTCAGCCACCGCCCCGGGGACCCGGCCGCTGCCGGGGCCGGGGCTTCGCCCCCACGGAGCCGACCCGCGGTGGGCCGCGGGCCACTCCGCCCTGCGGGCTCCGTTTCGTGCACCGCGGCGCCCCCACGCTCCGGGACCGTGGGCGGTCCCGGAGTGGACCGCTGTCGCGGCCCACCGCTTCGCGGCTTCACGCCGGCCTGTCGGCCCGCGTTTGAGCCCGGCCTGGGGGCCGGGCGTATGCCCGCTCCTGGTCCCAGGAGCGGGCATCTACCAGACCATGATTCGCATCTAGCAGTTACGCTGTCGAGCTACAGTTACCGGTGTTCTGTCAGGACAAGATTTATAGAAGCATTCAGGGATGAACCAGGACCTCAAAAAGACCCTTTGGGCGGCTGCCGACAAGCTGCGCTCCTCGATGGACGCCGCCGAGTACAAGCACATCGTCCTCGGCCTCATCTTCCTCAAGTACATCTCCGACGCTTTCGACGAGCGACGGGCGCAACTCCAGGCCGCGTTTGCGGACCCGTCCAGCGACCTTCACCTGCCCGACGCGGCGGACCACGCCGAGGCCCTGGAGGAGCGGGACTACTACACGATGGCCAACGTCTTCTGGGTGCCGGCGCCGGCACGCTGGGAGGCCATCCGCGGCCTGGCCAAGCAGGCGGACATCGGCGTGCGCATCGACGCCGCACTGGAGGCCATCGAGGCGGACAACCCGCGCCTGAAGGGCATTCTGGACAAGCGCTTCGGCCGCACGCAACTCGAACCCGGCCGCCTGGGCGAGCTGGTGGACCTGATTTCGACCATCGGCTTCGGTGAAGGCCACCACGCCAAGGACTTGTTGGGCGAGGTCTACGAATACTTCCTGGGCCAGTTCGCCAGTGCCGAGGGCAAGAAGGGCGGACAGTTCTACACGCCGGCCTCGGTTGTGAAGGTGCTGGTCGAAGTGCTGGCCCCGCACCAGGGCCGGGTCTACGACCCGTGCTGCGGCTCCGGCGGCATGTTCGTGCAGAGCGAAAAGTTCATCGAGGCGCACGGCGGCAAAGTCGACGACATCAGCATCTACGGCCAGGAGGCCAACCCCACCACTTGGCGGCTGGTGGCGATGAACCTCGCTATCCGCGGCTTCGCGGCTGATTTGGGCAAGGAGCCGGCCGACACCTTCCACCGGGACCAGCACCCCGACCTCCGGGCCGACTATTGCACGGCGAACCCGCCCTTCAATATCAGCGATTGGGGCGGTGAGCGTCTGGCCGAAGACCGGCGCTGGGTCTACGGCACGCCGCCGGCCGGCAATGCCAACTATGCTTGGCTGCAGCACATCCTGCACCACCTAAGCCCGCGCGGCCAGGCCGGCGTGGTTTTGGCCAACGGCAGCATGGGCAGCAACCAGAACAACGAGGGAGCCATCCGCAAGGCCATGGTCGAGGCCGACGTGGTTGACGTGATGGTGGCACTACCGCCGCAGCTCTTTTTCAACACGCAGATTCCGGCGTGCCTTTGGTTCCTGTCCAAGGACAAGAGCGGTGCCGCCGTTCGAGGCGGCAGGAAGGGCCGTGACCGGCACGGCGAAGTGCTTTTCATCGACGCCCGCAAGCTCGGTCGCATGGCCACGCGCGTGAATCGTGTGTTCCATGACGATGACGTGGCCCGCATCGCTTCTACCGTGCATCGGTGGCGCGCCGATGGCGAGGGTGGGGCGGACGAACCCTATGCCGACGTGCCCGGCTTCTGCCGCGCCGTGAAGCTGGCCGAAATTGTCGAGCACGGCCATGTGCTGACGCCGGGGCGCTACGTCGGCGCCGAGGCGGCCGACGACGACGACGAGGCATTCAGCGAAAAGATGGAGAGGCTTACCGCTCAGCTTGCTGAGCAGATGGCCAAGGGTTCGGAGCTGGATGAATCGATTCGAGAGAAGCTCGGGACGATGGGCTATGCAATCTGAAGATTCATTGCCTGAGGACTGGGCGTCAGTGCCTCTCGAAGCACTGGCTGTCGAAGGCTCCGTGACCTACGGTGTCGTACAGCCTGGCCAGCCAACCAGCGGTGGCATCCCCATGGTGAGGGTTAACAACTTTCGTGGGTTCGGTCTGGACACCTCGGATACGCTGCGCATAGCACCTGAAGTGGAGGCCAAGTACAGCCGCACACGTCTACGCCCCAAGGACGTCTTAATTACGGTCGTGGGCACCGTGGGCCAAGTCGCAGTCGTACCGCCTGAACTAGCCGAGTGGAACGTAGCGCGAGCTGTAGCAGTTATTCGGCCAAAGGAAGCCCAGCTGGCTCGTTGGATTTCCATGTCGCTACGCTCGCCAACCTCTCAGCGTGCTCTTGGAGTCGCAGCAAACACTACCGTCCAGACCACGATCAATCTCAAGGATTTGCGCAAGCTGCCGGTGCCGTTGCCGCCGCCCGCTGAACGCGAGGCAATTGAGCTACTACTTGGAAGTCTCGACGACCGCATCGACCTTCTTCGGCAGACCAATGCTACCCTCGAATCCATCGCCCAAGCCCTGTTCAAGAGCTGGTTCATCGACTTCGACCCGGTGCGCGCCAAGGCCGAGGGCCGCGAGCCCGAAGGCATCGACGCCGCCACGGCGGCGCTGTTTCCCTCCGAGTTCTCAGAATCGGAGCTTGGATTGATTCCAAAAGGGTGGCGGGTCGGCGACATCTACGAAGTTGCCGAAGTGCGCTACGGCGCTCCATTTGCGTCAAAGCTATTCAACACAGATGCCGATGGACTGCCGCTGGTACGCATTCGTGACTTGAAGGATGAGGCACCCGGAGTGTGGACCCCAGAAGTCCATCCGAAGGGCTGCAAGATTTGCCCGGGCGACATTGTGGTCGGCATGGACGGAGAGTTCCGGGCCTACCTCTGGGGTGGCGAAATCGCCTGGATGAATCAGCGGATCTGCATGTTCAAGCCGGCGCACGGGCACTCAGCACCCTTCGTGAAGTTGGCCATTGCTGCACCGCTTGCTCACGTGGAAGCAACCGAGACGGCGACCACCGTCATCCACCTGGGAAAGGGTGACATCGACCGCTTTCGCATTGTCGTTGCGCCGCCGAGTGTCGCTTGCGCGTTCGGCGCAGTCTGCCAGCCGTTGTACGACCGCATCGTCGCTGGAAAGCAAACCATGCGCTCGCTTTCCCGCATCCGCGACGCCCTGCTTCCGCGGCTCCTCTCTGGCAAGCTCCGCCTACCCGAAGCGCGGACGCAACTCGAAGAGGCAACCGCATGAGCGGCATCAGCGAGGACATCGTCGAACAGGCCATGCTCGAATGGCTGGCCGGCCTGGGCTGGTCCACTGCCCATGGCCCCGACATCTCCCCGCCTGACGCCAAGACCGCGGGCACGGAGCGCGCCAGCTACCGGGAGGTGGCGCTAGCCGGCCGGCTCCGCGAGGCCATCGCCCGCCTGAACCCGCACATCCCCCCCGGCGCCCGCGACGACGCGCTGCGCCGGGTGCTCAACCCCAACGTGCCGGGCCTCGTCAACGCCAACCGTCAGGTGCACCGCTGGCTGGTGGACGGCGTGCCCGTCGAATTTCAGAAGGACGGTGAGACGCGCGGTGACCGGGTTCGGCTGCTGGACTTCGCCGACGTAACGGCCAACGACTGGCTGGCCGTCAACCAGTTCAGCGTGCAGGGCCCCAAGCTCACGCGTCGCCCGGACGTGGTGCTGTTCGTCAACGGCCTGCCGCTGGTGGTCGTCGAACTGAAGAACCCGGGGGACGAGGACGCCGACATCTGGGCGGCGTGGAATCAGCTCCAGGCTTACCAGCAGGACATCCCCGACCTGTTCCATGCCAACGCGCTGCAGGTCATCAGCGACGGCATACAGGCCCGCATGGGCTCGCTCACCAGCGACCGGGAGCGCTTCATGGCCTGGCGCACCATCGACGGCGTGACCACCGATCCGCTGGGCGCCATGCGCGAGCTGGAAACCCTGGTGCTGGGCTTGTGCCAGCGCGAGCTACTGCTGGAGTACCTGCGCCACTTCGTGCTGTTCGAGGACGACGGCCGGCTGATCAAGAAGGTCGCCGGCTACCATCAGTTCCACGCGGTCAGAGCGGTCGTGCAGAGCGTGCTGAAGGCCTCGGCCCCTGGCGGCACCCGCAAGGGCGGCGTCGTCTGGCACACCCAGGGCGCCGGCAAGAGCATCGAGATGACCTGCTTGGCGGGCGCGCTCATGGCGCACCCGGGCATGGGCAATCCGACGCTGCTGGTGGTGACCGACCGCAACGACCTGGACAACCAGCTTTTCGGCGTGTTCGCCGCCGCCAGCGAGATGCTGCGCGAGACCCCAGCGCAGGCCGACACCCGGCCCGAGCTGCGCCGGCTGCTGGGCAACCGTCCCTCGGGCGGCATCATCTTTACGACCATCCAGAAGTTCACGCCGGGCGAGGACGAGGACACCTTCCCCGTGCTCTCCGACCGGCGCAACATCGTCGTCATCTGCGACGAGGCGCATCGGAGCCAGTACGGCTTCGGCGCCCGGCTGACACCGTCAGCTCCGCCCGCGGTGAGTGCACAACCCGCGCAGTTCCTCCCCGGCTCACGCGGGCCCCTGGCCACGGGCGACGAGTCGCAGGCGGCAGCGCAGGGCTATGCGGCGGCAGCGAGCCGCATGCAGGTAGGCTACGCCCAGCACCTGCGCGACGCTTTGCCCGGCGCAACCTTCGTCGCCTTCACCGGCACCCCCGTGTCGCTCGACGACCGGGACACGCGCGCCGTGTTCGGTGACTACGTCCACATCTACGACATCGAGCAAGCGGTGCGCGACGGCGCCACCGTGCCCATCTACTACGAAAGCCGCCTCGCCAGGCTGGAGCTGAAGGAGGCCGACGTCACGGCCTTGGACAGCGAAGTCGACGAACTGGCCGAGGACGAGGAAGGCGACGCCGCCAAGGTAGCCAAGCTGCGCCGCTGGGCGGCGCTGGAGCAACTGGTCGGGGCGCCGCCGCGCATCCAGAAGGTGGCAGCCGACATCGTGGCCCACTTCGAGAACCGCCTGACGGCTATGGACGGCAAGGCCATGGTCGTCGCGATGAGCCGGGACATCTGCGTGCACCTGTACAACGCGATCGTGGCGCTGCGGCCCGACTGGCACAGTGACGACCCGATGCAAGGCGCCGTCAAGGTGGTGATGACCGGCTCGGCTTCCGACAAGGCGCTGCTGAAGCCGCACATCTACCCCAAGGACGTGCGCAAGCGCTTGGAGACGCGCTTCAAGGACCCGGCCGACCCCTTTAAGCTGGTTATCGTGCGCGACATGTGGCTGACCGGCTTCGACGCGCCCTGCCTGCACACGATGTATGCGGACAAGCCGATGCGCGGCCACAACCTGATGCAGGCCGTCGCACGGGTGAACCGGGTCTTCAAGGACAAGCCCGGCGGGCTGGTGGTGGACTACATCGGCATCGCCAACGAGCTGAAGGCGGCGCTGGCCGCATACACCCAGGCCCACGGCCGCGGCAAACCGACCATCGACGCGCACGAGGCGCTGGCCGTGCTGCAAGAGCAGATGGACGTGCTGCACGACATGCTGCATGGGGTCGGGTACAAAGAGTTCCGCAGCAAGGCTTGGCAACTCTTGCCCGCGGTGGCCAACCACGTGCTGGGCCTAGACGACGGCAAGAAGCGCTTTGCCGACGGGGTGCTGGCCGCGAGCAAGGCCTTTGCCCTGTGCTGCACGCTGGACGAAGCGCTGGTCTGGCGCGACGAACTGGCCTTCCTGCAGGCGGTGAAGGCGGCGCTGACCAAGCACGCCGGCACGGACAAGAAGCTGACCGACGAACAGAAGGAGCACGCGTTGCGGCAGATCATCAGCCGCGCCGTCGTAAGCGACGAGGTCATCGACATCTTTTCCGCCGCCGGCTTGAAGCGGCCGGACATCGGAGTGCTGTCCGACGAGTTCCTGGAAGACGTGCGCCACATGAAAGAGCGCAACCTGGCGGTCGAACTGCTGGAGCGGCTGCTGAAAGGCGAAATCAAGTCGCGCTTCAAGACCAACGTGGTGCAGAGCGCCAAGTTCTCCGAGCTGTTGCAACAGAGCCTAACCCGCTACCGCAATCGCGCCGTCGAGACCGCGCAGGTGATCGAAGAGCTGATCGAGATGGCCAAGAAGTTCCAAGAGGCGGCGCAGCGCGGCGAGAACCTGGGGCTGAACCACGACGAATTGGCCTTCTATGACGCCCTGGCGACCAACGAGGCGGCGGTGCGGGACCTGGGAGACGAAACGCTGAAGAAGATCGCGGTCGAACTGACCCAGAACCTGCGGAAGTCGGTCACGGTGGACTGGGCCAAGCGGGAGACGGTCCGGGCCAGGCTGCGGGTGATGGTCAAGACCCTGCTGCGACGGTACAAGTACCCGCCGGACCGGCAAGAGGAGGCGACGGAGACGGTGCTCAGGCAGGCGGAGTCGCTGTCGGCCGATTGGGTGTCGGCGTAACGCACACATCCCCCAAAGAAAAAGCCTCGAGTGGCGCGTCGCCGGCTCGAGGCTGGATCAAGAGGAACTGATCGTCTGGCGCCGCTGAATGCAATCAGCGGCGCCACGGGAAGGTTCTTGCTACGGGTTTTCGTTCTGCCGTGTAGCTCAGTTGGTGCTCAAATCCACGCCCTCGCGGGCGACACCCTTACGGGTACGAGGCGCTTCGCTCCTCGTAGCTCAAGTATACCGATCTCCGCTCCAGCAGAAGCAGGCCAGCGAGCTGAGGCAGCCGACGCTGACTACCTTCAAAGCCGACGGCGCGAGCCTGAGTCGCGCCAAAGGGCGTTGCTGGAATAGAACACGGAATAATTTTCCGTTGCAAATGGCGCAAAACATGGTACTGTTGAGCCTCGAAAGGACTCACCATGGTCGTGATGACAGCCGCCCAGGCGGAATCGTTCTTTGGCCCGTACTTCGACGTCCTGCGCCGCGTGGTCCGCGAGGCGTGGGATGACTGGAAGGCAAATCCACTGGCGCCTCAGGTTCAGCACAAGCGTGTCCGAGCTTCGTGCGTGTGGAACCAGTTCATCGCCGGGGCAAAGCGCGCATTCAGCGAAGACACCAACGTGCGGGTCGAGACCATGCGGGAGTGGGAGGGGCTTCTCTTCCACAACAAGGTGTTCGTGAGGTTCAAGAAGGCGTCGAAAGCTCTCTTGTCCCGCAACTACCCCACGCCGCTCGCCCTCGCGTATCACGATCAACAGAATGATCTTTTCGGCTCGGCGTGAAGCGGCTGGAGCTGGTGTACGTGCTGGACGAGTCCGAAACCGAATTGGAGCGCGTCTGCCTCGTGCAGCGCCATCGAGAATACATCGCTTGGCACTTGGACTTGCTGGGTGGCGGCGACGACCGGCAGGAGGTGCTGCCGTTTGCGCCGCAAGCGCCCGCTGGGCCGCCGGTGGCGAAACGCGTGCTGAAGTCAAAAAGGAGCAAAGAAAATGGTGGCGGCAAACATGGCACGGGTGGAGGAGCGTAGGGAAGCGTTCCGACATGAGTTGCTAGGCGTGCGGCGGCGGATGCTCGGCATGAGCCAAGCGGAAGTCGCCGAGCGCGCCGGTATCAGCCAGGCTTCCTATTCCAAGCTGGAACAAGGGCTGAAGCCGATAACCGAGGCGACCCTGGAGCAGTTTTCGAATGTCTTGAGCTGTCCACACAGCTTTTTCTATCAACCGGAGCGAGAGTACGGGCCGCCGATGAGCGCCCATCCTATGTACCGCAAACGCGCCTCTGTCGGGCAGAAGGTACTGGACAAGCTGATCGCGGAGTTCAACGTGCGCATTGCGCACACGCGGACTCTCCTGCGGAGTGTCGACTTCGAGCCGGAGCTGATCCTGCCCACGTGCGATCCAGACGACTTCAGCGGCGGTGCGGCGGAAGTCGCAGGTGTGGTGCGGCGTGCTTGGTATCTGCCTCGGGGACCCGTCGCCTCTGTGACCGAGTGCCTGGAGCGCGCTGGATGCATTGTCATGCGCTGCGACATGGACCAAGCCAAGATCGACGCAGCCAGCTACCGCGTGCCGGGGCTGCCGCCGATCATCTTCGTGAACAGCGCTCTCCCAGGCGATCGACTTCGCTTCACGCTTGCTCACGAACTCGGCCACTTGGTGATGCATGCTTATCCGTCGCCTGAGATGGAGCAGCAGGCAGACGCATTTGCGTCGGCGTTCTTGATGCCAGCCGACGACATCCGGCCGGAGCTCTCGGGCCTCACGCTGGCGAAGGCGGCGGCGATGAAGCCGATCTGGAAAGTGTCGATCGGCGCGCTTGTGTACCGCGCTTCCGACCTCGAAGCGATTCGGCCAACGCAGGTGGAGTACTTGTGGAAGGTGCGCGCGGCAAAAGGCTGGAACACGCGCGAGCCCGTGGCGTTCGACATCCCGGTGGAGGAGCCCACTTTGGTGCCTGGCCTTTTCGAGCACAGTCTGGAAGAAGGAGGCCTGTCGCTCGAAGAGCTCGGCCAGGTGCTGCACATGCACCTCGACGAGTTGCAGCGCCTCTATCAGCTGCAGCCGGCGCAGCCGCGGCTTCGCCGGGTTAAATGAGCCCGTCCGCGACCCGCCGAAGAGATTACGTGAACAGCGGTGGTTGTTCTCGCTTCACCTCGAGGTCGTGGTTGGAAGGGCCGTCGCTCGAGATTGGCTGAATCGGTCTCCCGAGCAAAAGGAAATCAGGGATGCTTAGGGGAAGCACTGTTTTCAACTCCCCCTTTGCATCGCTCCTAAGCTTTTCCCTGAGTTCCATCAGGAGCCGGCCTAAGACGTTCTCACCAACCAAACATGCTTCGTCTGCAGAGAGCTTAGCCCCCCAGTAGGCATCCTTCCTGGATCGCTCCACGATGGGCCGTTCGCCAGTAGATAGCAGCAGTCGACCGAACGTCTCGTAGTTCTGTGCAAGCTTTACCCGTAAACACCAACGCATCACCTTCGCCCGCACTTGATCCCAGTCCGAACGAGTGTGCTCTCGATGCGGCTTGCTCTTCATCTTTGCGGTCATTGGGCTCGTCTGCTCAATGATTTCGCGTTGCACTTGCGGAAGGTGCGGGAAACGGCAGCACTGATACAGCGCCTCTGATGTCAGGATGCGCACCCCGTTTACCCGCAGCGGGTAGCCGGATGCCATGTTCGACAACCCGCCGAAGTCTTCCTTCGTGCGGTAAACCACCACCACCTGGTCAGCCGCGTAGGTACGGAGGCTCTCAGAAATCAATGTCGTCCCAGTCGAAGTGACCATAGGTCTTTCGTGGCAACAGCGGGTACCAGTCAAGTGCACCCGATGTGCCTTCAAGCTTGCCCCACCAGAGTGCCAGGGGACAGTTGTTCGGGCAGTTCCTGTAAGTAACGTAGGTTGCACCGAACCCCACCCCGAACGGGCCACAGCCCAGGGGGCGGATGAAGGCTTTCGGATTGTTTACCTGCGACAGGATTTTGACGCCGGCAATGAGCAGTTCGCTTTCGAGGAGCTGGCGACCTTGCTCGGAGGTGAACACCCCGACGGGGCCGCCCGGAACTCTCAGAACCAAGGGGTTCTTCTTCTCTGCCGCGACGTACTCTTGTACAGCTTTGACGTTCGGAACGACGGCCGGCCACAGAACACCAGAAACGTCCTTCCGATTTTTCTGGTTCTCGATCTCGGCGCACCGCCACCACCGGAAGGTGATCTGCTTTTTCGCGTCCCTTGCTGCCTGCGGCAGCTGCTTTTGGCCCTGCCAATACTGTCCGCTGGTATGGAAGGCCATCAAGATCACGTTAACGTGCGCTTGGCCTGGCGCAGCATTAGCAATCCAGTCCCGCAGGTCCGTTGCGACCCTGCCGCCGGTGAACAGGATGTCATCCAAGTAGATGTAGTCGCGTCCTCCACCGCAGTCCTTCAACTTCAGGCCGAGAGCCGACTGCAGGGCAGAGTCGAACAAGGCCAGCATCTCCTTTTGACTCTTCCCGTTTTTCTGAATCTTCAGGAAGTTGGCTTTGGCCCAGTAGGACTTCGGGTCCCCTCCTGTAAGGTCCTTATTCGTCACCAGCATCGTGAGGAACTTCATCACGTCGTCCTTGGTGACGAAGCATTCCTTCATGACATGGTCGACTTCCCGCAGAAAGTCCAGTTGTGTCGCTTTGGTGAACTGAGATGCCCACTTGTCGACGTGCTCAGGCGTTGCCTTGATCTCCCCTTCGTACGTCTTGATGGTGTCCGCGATGGACATGCACAGCTGATCGCGCTCCGTCATGGTCCCCCCAAAACGCTCATGGTACTCAGCTGTAACAACGTAGCAACCTGGAAAACGCTGCCACCCGGCCCGTGTCGCCGCCGACGAGCCTGTTACACTGACTGCAGCACAGACGCGTGTGGCAGGCCGAAAAAAGGCTTGAAGTTGCTGAGGGCGCCGAGTGGCCACTGGTCTCCCATCAGCCACCCCAGAACATTGAAGCCCTGAAGGCGCGAGCCTTCAGGGCTTCTTTCATTTCGCCCGCCTCCTGCGAGGTCCGGCCGGCCCGTATGCGACGCCGGCCTGATGATGAGCGCAGGCAAGGCGCGATGGTGATCGACGTGCGTGGTACTCGGGAGGCCGGCAGCTGCGCGCCCTCCCTCAGAAGGCCACCTGGTTACTGCGTGACCGGCGCTTCCTTCGGCTTGGGTACGTTGATCTGCGCCTTGAAGCGGTCCTTGAGCGTCTCGTAGTACGCGATGCCTTCGGCCATGCCCCAGGCGCGCCCGTACTGCTGCTGCTCCTGCTGGGCCTGCGCCGCCGGCGGGGCCTCGCGCGGCAGCACCTTGTTCACGCGCACGATGGCGTAGCCCTCGGGGCCGAGGTCCACCCCCACCAGCGCCGGCAGCTTCGCCGGATCGGCACGCAGCGCCGCGTCGATCACCTGCCGCGGCTGCTTGCCGGCGTCCTGGCGCGCGATCGGTTCGGCGGCGGAGAGCTGCGCCGATGCCGGTGCCGCCTGCCACGCGGCCAGCTTCGCCGCGCCCTCCTTCCTGGCGAGTTCCGCCGCCTTGGCGGCCACGACCTGCTCGCGCACCTGCGCCTTCACTTCCTCGTAAGGCCGCGTGCGGGCCGGCGAATACTGCGTGATGCGGCCGGACACCATCAGGTTGGGGCCGAACTCCACGGCCTCGGTGTTGCGCTTGCGCTCCACCGCGTCCGGCGAGAACACGGCGGCCAGGAACTTGGGGTTGGCCAGCGGGCCCGCCGCCGCGCCGGGCTGCGGCGTGCGCGTCACGCCCTGCGCCGTGCGGACCTCCAGCTTGAGCTTGTCGGCCACCGGCTTGAGCGACTCGGACTGCTCGTACACGGTGTTGCTGAAGGTCTCCGCCGCTTCGGCGTACTTCTTCTGCGCCTGCTCCTTGCGCACCTGCGCTTCCAGCTGGGGCTTGAGTTCCTCGAAGGTCTTGGGCTTGTCGGCCTTGATGTCGGTCAACCTGATGATGTGGAAGCCGAACTCGGATTCCACCAGGTCGCTGATGTCGCCCTTGTTCTTCATCGCGAACACCGCATCCTCGAAGGGCTTGGTCATCGCGCCGCGGGCGAAGAAGTCCAGGTCGCCGCCCTGGGCCGCCGAGCCCTGGTCCTGCGAGTTCTTCTTCGCCACGTCGGCGAAGCTGTCCGGGTTCTTGCGCACCTGCGCCAGCAGCTCCTCGGCCTTCGCCCTGGCCTTGGCCTTCTCCTCGGGCGACGCGCCCTTGTTGACCGTGACCAGGATGTGGCTCGCGCGGCGTTCCTCGGGCTTGGCCGCCAGGCGCGCGGCGTTCTGCTCGTAATAGGTCTTGAGGTCCGCCTCGTTGACCGTGACGGTCTTCTCGACGGTCGGCAGGTCCAGCACCACGTATTCGATGTTGGCCTGCTCGGCCGCCTGGAACAGCTTGCCGTTGTCCTTGTAGAAGGCCTGCAGCTCCGCCTCCGTCGGCTCCACTTTCGCCTTGTAGTCGGCGGCGTTGAAGCGCGCCATCTGCACCTCGCGGCGTTCGAAGAAGCTGCCCAGCGACACGGCGGCCTGCGCGGGGGGCGTGAAGGAGGACTGCGCGACGCCGCCGAGCACCTGGCGCAGGGCCAGGTCCTGGCGCACGGAGTTCTCGAACATCTCGGGCGACATGCCGCGCGCCGCCAGCAGCTGGCGGTAGCGCTCGATGTCCAGCTTGCCGTCGGGGCCGCGCAGCGCGGCGATCATCTCGTTGGATTGCAGCTCGCGGGCCACCCGCTGGTCGGCCACCAGGAAATGCGAGTCGTGTGCCGCGGCGGCCATCACGCGTTCGCGCACCATGCGCTCCAGCGTGCCGTACTTCGCCTCGGCGCTGTCGAACAGCTTCGGGTCGAGGTTGGGCATCTGCTCGCGCAGCCGGTCGACCTGCTGCTTGTGGGCGTTGTCCCATTCCTGCTGGTGGATGTCCTGGCCATCGACCTTGGCCACCACCTCACCCTTCTCGTGCATGCGGTTGTAGCCTTGCAGGCCGAACAGCACGAAGGACGGCACGATCAGCAGGAACAGCAGGAACTGCATGACCTTCGTGTGTTTGCGGACGAAATCGAACATGGTTCTGGGACTCGGGCTCGGGACAAACAAAAAGGCGAACCGCGGTTCGCCTTTCTTCTCTTTTGGTGGGTGCTGACGGGATCGAACCGCCGACCTACGCCTTGTAAGGGCGCCGCTCTACCAGCTGAGCTAAGCACCCCACCGGGTGATCCGTCTCAGTTCAGCGCATCCTTCAGCGCCTTGCCGGGACGGAACTTGGGCACCTTGGCAGCCTTGATTTTAATCTGTGCGCCGGTCCGGGGATTCCGGCCGCTGCGCGCGGCCCGTTTGCCCACCGCGAAAGTGCCGAAACCGACCAGCGACACCGAGCCGCCCTTCTTCAGGGTGGTCTTCACCGCGCCGATCATGGACTCGAGGGCGCGGGTGGCCGCGGCCTTGGAAATGTCGGCGTGCTTGGCGATGTGCTCGATCAATTCGGTCTTGTTCACTGGTGTCCTTCGTGCAGGATTGTTCGTCGACCCTTGCGGTCCAAAAATTTGTCTCCCGTTCCCGGGACGCTGGCTTGGGCTGGCGTGCGTGGCGGGAAGGGGAGACAGTGCGGGCAGCCTTGCGGCCGGCTGGCGTCGATTAGAGAACAGCGCCGCGAGGGGTGTCAATACGGCATGCGCGCAATACAACAGCGGCTGCGGGCTTTCCCCTTGCAAGCTGACGACGAGCGCACGCTCACGTGCGCCGCCGCAGGGACGGGCCCCGATGTTGCAGTGCCGCGTGACTGCTTTACAGCGCCGCCGCGACCGCCTTGCCGACGTCCGTGGTACTCGCCTTGCCGCCGATGTCGCCGGTGCGCGGCGCGCCCGACTTCGGATCCAGCACGGTCTCGATCGCTTTCAGGATGGCGTCGTGCGCCTCCTTGTGGCCGAGGAACTCCAGCATCATCGCGCCGCACCAGATCTGGCCGATCGGGTTGGCGATGTTCTTGCCGTAGATGTCGGGCGCCGAGCCGTGCACGGGCTCGAACAGCGAGGGGAACTTGCGGTCCGGGTTCAGGTTCGCGCTCGGCGCGATGCCGATCGTGCCCGTGCAGGCCGGCCCCAGGTCGGACAGGATGTCGCCGAACAGGTTGCTCGCCACCACCACGTCGAAGAAGTCCGGCCGCTGCACGAAGTGGGCGGTGAGGATGTCGATGTGGAACTTGTCCTGCTTCACCTGCGGGTACTTCTTCGCCATTTCGGCCACGCGCTCATCCCAATAGGGCATGGTGATGGCGATGCCGTTGGACTTGGTGGCGCTGGTCAGGTGTTTCTTCGGGCGCGACTGGGCCAGCTCGAAGGCGAATTTCAGCACACGGTCCACGCCGACGCGGGACATCACCGTCTCCTGCATGACGATCTCGCGCTCGGTGCCGGGATACATGCGGCCGCCGATGCTGGAGTACTCGCCCTCCGTGTTCTCGCGCACGATGTACATGTCGATCTCGCCGGGCTCGCGCCGGCTGCCGTCGCGGCGCACCACCGGGGCGATGATGCCGGGCATCAGGCGCGCGGGGCGCAGGTTCACGTACTGGTCGAACTCGCGGCGGAACAGCAGCAGCGAGCCCCACAGCGAGACGTGGTCGGGAATCTTGTCCGGCCAGCCGACGGCGCCGAAGAACAGGGCGTCGTGGCCGCCGACCTTGTCCTTCCAGTCGTCCGGCATCATCTTGCCGTGCTTCTCGTAATAGTCCCAGCTGGCGAAATCGAACTCGTCGAACGCCAGGTCGATGCCGAACTTGCGGGCGGCCGCGTCGACCACGCGCATGCCTTCGGGCATGACTTCCTTGCCGATGCCGTCACCGGGGATGACTGCGATGCGTTTCTTGCTCACGATGTGCTCCTAAGGAATGCGAGGGACTCTTGCAGCAGAAGGGCGGGCGCCTCTTCCGCGATGTAGTGGCCGCAGGGGACGCTGCGGCCGGTGAAATCGGTGGCGGCCGCGCGCCACAGCGCAGGCACGTCGAAGCAGCGGCCCACCGCGCCGTGCTCGCCCCACAGCACGCGCAGCGGCTGCGTGAGCCTGCGGCCGGCGTCCGCATCCGCCTGGTCGTGCGCCAGGTCGATGCCGGCGCTCGCACGGTAGTCCGCGACGATGGCGGCAGCGGTGCCGGGAAGGCCGGCGCAGCGCTCGTATTCGGCCAGCGCCTGCGGTGCGAACGCGGCCAGGCCCGCATGGCGCGCGCCCATCACGCTGCGCACGTAGCGCCCCGGATCGGAGGCGATCAGCGCTTCCGGCAAGGGGCCGGGCTGCACCAGGAAGAACCAGTGCCAGTAGGCGCGCGCGAAGGCCTCGGTGGTGCCGCGGTACATCGCCAGCGTCGGGGCGATGTCCAGCAGCAGCAGGCGCTCCACGGCCTGCGGATGGTCCAGCGCCAGGCGGTGGGCGACCCGCGCGCCGCGGTCGTGCGCCAGCACCTGGAAGCGTTCGTGGCCGAGCGCGCGCATGACGTCCAGCGCGTCGAGTGCCATCTCGCGCTTGCTGTACGCGCCGGACTGCTCGCCCGCGGCCGGCCGCCCCGAGTCGCCGTAGCCGCGCAGGTCCATGAGCACGACCTCGAAACCCTCCGCCAGCGCAGGCGCGACGCGGTGCCACATGGCGTGGGTCTGCGGGTGGCCGTGCAGCAGCAGCAAGGGCGCGCCCTGCCCCGCCCGGCGCACGCACAGCGGGACGCCGTCGCGCATGTGGGTGAGGGTTGCGAAGCCTGGCAGCATGGCGGCGATTCTGGCACCGGGCACCGCGCCGCACCAGCAATAATCCGGCAAGCGATTCTTTCCCGCCTGGAATCAATGAAGCCCCACCTCGACCGCCCCGACCTCGAGTTGCTGCTGGCGATCCGCGAGCACGGCAGCCTGGCCGCAGCGGCATCCGCCTGCGATGTCGTGCCTTCGGTGATCACCAAGCGGCTCGCCGCGGTGGAAGCGCGCGTCGGCCTGAAGCTCTTCCAGCGCACCACGCGCAAGGTCGTGCCCACGCCCGAGGGCGAGGCGCTGTGCGACCGCGCCGTGGGCCTGCTCGCGGGCTTCCAGGCGCTGGAAGCCGAGCTGCAGGAGCGGCACGGCGAACCCGTGGGCCGCATCCGGCTGGCCGCCACCTTCGGCTTCGGGCGGCTGTGGCTGGGTCCGGCGATCGCCGGGTTCCAGCAACGGCACCCGCAACTGGAGGTGCAACTCCAGCTCACCGAACAGCTGCCCGACCTGGCGGTCGAGGGGTTCGACGGCGCGGTGTGGCTGTGGGCGGTGCGAGGCCAGCGCGCCAGCGAGTGGACCGGTCGGCGGCTCGCCCGCAACCAGCGCGTGCTCGTCGCCGCGCCCGCTTACCTGCGCGCGCGCGGCACGCCCGCCACGCTGGAGGAACTGGCGGCGCACGACTGCCTGGTGGTGCGCGAGAACGAACGCTTCGACGTCTGGCGGCTGCAGCGCGAGCGCGACCGGGCCGAGGTCCGCGTGCGCGTGGGCGGCCCGCTCTCGAGCAACTCGGGCGAGCTGGTGCGCGACTGGTGCCTGGCCGGCCGCGGCATCATGTTGCGCAGCCTGTGGGACATCGCCGGCGCGCTGGCCAGCGGCGAGCTCGTGCGGGTGCTGCCGGCCTATGCGATGGCTGACGCGGACATCCACTGGCTGGCGCCGCACACGGCCAGCACGCCCAAGCGCATCAAGCTGCTGGTGGACTTCCTGGCGGAGGAGTTCAGGACCGAACCGTGGAAGGCCGCACGACGAGGCTCACGCCCGCGGCGGTGAGCGCCATGCCGGCGACGATCAGCACGGTGATCGGCTCGCCGAACAGCACCCACGCCATCAACGCCGTCGAAGGCGGCACCAGGTACATCAGGCTGCTGACCGTGGTGGCGGCGCCGCGCTGGATCAGCAGGTACAGCAGCGAGCTGCCGCCCAGGGTGAGGCCCAGCACCGACCAGGCGACCGCGCCGGCGAGCTCGCGGTTCAGCGCGCCGTCGGCCAGCCACCAGCGCAGGCCTTCCTGCTCCAGCAGCGCCAACGGCAGGGTGACGACGAGGGCGGCCGTGAGTTGCACCAGGCTGGCGGTGCGCACGTCGCAAGGCGCCAGGAAGCGCTTCTGGTACAGCGTGCCCGCAGTGATGGAAAGCAGCGCGACCAGCGCGCAGGCGAGGTTCAGCGTTCCGACTTCGCCCAGCCCCAGCTTCTGCCACACGACCAGGACCAGTCCGCCCAGGCCCAGCGCCAGCCCGGCCCATTGGCGTGCGCCCACCTGGCCACCGCGCATGGACACCCACACGGCCGTCAGCACCGGCTGCAGGCCCACCAGCAAGGCCGCGAGTCCGGCGCCCATGCCCGCCTTGACGGCGGCCCAGACGCCGCCCAGGTAGCCGGCATGCATCAGGACACCCGTCACCGCCAGGTGCGCCCACTGCCGGCGATCGCGCGGCCAGGCCGCCCGGGCGAGCAGGGCCCAGGCCAGGAAGGCCGCGACCGAGAGCAGGTAGCGCACGACGAGGAACTTGAAAGGCGGCGCATGCGGCATGCCGTAGCGCGCCACGATGAAGCCGGTGCTCCAGATGACCACGAACACCGCGGGCATGGCCCGCACCAGCGGGTCGGCCCGCTCGCCCACGCCGGCGGCCATGTCCTCGCTAGCGGTCCACGCGCCGGCGGATTTCCGGCAGCGCCTTGCGCAGGTAGTAGATCATCGACCAGACGGTCAGGATCGCCGCCAGCCAGATCAGCCAGGTGCCCCACAGGTTGGTGTCGATGGCGCCGAACAGGTGGCCGTCGTACAGCAGGAAGGGGATGGCGATCATCTGCACGGTGGTCTTGAGCTTGCCCAGCATGTGCACGGCCACGCTCTTGGAGGCGCCGATCTGCGCCATCCACTCGCGCAGCGCCGAGATCGCGATTTCCCGGCCGATGATGATCAGGGCGACGAAGACGTCGGTCCGCCGCAGGTGCACCAGCACCAGCAGCGAGGCGCAGACCAGGAACTTGTCGGCGACCGGGTCGAGGAAGGCGCCGAAGGAGGAGGCCTGGTTCAGCTTGCGCGCCAGGAAGCCGTCCAGCCAGTCGGTGGCGGCGAAGACGATGAACATCACGGTGGCCACGAGGTTCTGCAGTTCGTGCTGGAGCCCGATGTAGAACACCCCGATCAGCAAGGGGATGGCGACGATGCGCGTCCAGGTCAGGAGCGTCGGGACCGTGAAGAACATGGAGCCCGATTGTGCATGACGTGGGCGCACCGCCGGTCAGTGCAGCGCGCGATAGATTTCCTCCGCCAGTTCGCGTGAGATGCCCTCCACGGTCGCGATGTCCTCCACGCTGGCGGCGGCCACCCCGCGCACCCCGCCGAAGCGTTGCAGCAGGCGCGCGCGCTTCTTGGCGCCGATGCCGGGGATCTCCTCGAGCTGGCTGCCGCCCACGCGCACGCGCGCCCGCCGCGCGCGCATGCCGGTGATCGCGAACCGGTGCGCCTCGTCGCGGATCTGCGCGATCAGCATCAGCGCCGCCGATTCGCGACCGAGGTAGACCTTGTCGCGGCCATCCGCGAAGACCAGTTCCTCCAGGCCCACCTTGCGCCCTTCGCCCTTCTCCACGCCGACGATGACCGACAGGTCCAGACCGAGCTCGGCGAACACCTCGCGCGCCATGCTCACCTGGCCGCGGCCGCCGTCGACGAGCACGAGGTCGGGCAGGCGCTGGGCACTGCCGCCGCCGCCGGGCTTGGCGCGCCTGGGTTTCATCGTGTCTTCCGCGGGCGCTCCGGCCGCCGGCGCTTGCGCGAGCTCCGTCGCAGCCTCGACCGGTGCCGCTTGCGCGACCTCGGCGGCGACGGCCTCCGATTCGAGCCCTTCGCCACCCGTGTCTTCCGCGGCCTCCTGCTCCTCGGACGGCGTCGCATCAGGCGTGTCGCGTCCCGCCTGGGCCAGCCGCGCGTAGCGGCGCGTCAGCACCTGGCGCATGGCCGCATAGTCGTCGCCGGGCGTGATGCCGTCGATGTTGTAACGGCGGTACTCGCGGTTCTGCATCTGGTGGTGGTGGAACACCACGCAGGACGCCTGCGTGGCCTCGCCCGCGGTGTGCGAGATGTCGAAGCATTCGACCCGGAAGGTGTCGAGGTTGTCGGGCGCGAGGTCCAGCGCGTCCACCAGCGCGCGCGTGCGGGCCTGCTGCGATCCTTCCTCCGCCAGCAGGCGGGCGAGTTGGAGCTCGGCGTTCTTTTCCGCCATTTCCAGCCACAGGCGGCGCTGGCCGCGCGGGTTGTGGACTGCGCCGATGCGGCTTCCCGCCTGCAAGGACAGGGCTTCGACCAGCTGCGGCTGCACCGGATGGCTCGTGATCAGGGCGGACGGCAGCGGCACGCCGATGTAGTGCTGGGCGATGAAGGCCTCGAGCACCTGCTCCTCGATCGTCTGGCCGTGGACCGCGTCCTGCTCGTCGTCGAACTCCTGCACGGCGGACGCGTCCTCGATGTGGCTGGGGAAGTAGGCCCGGTCGCCCAGGTGCCGGCCGCCCCGGACCATGGCCAGGTTGACGCAGGCCTTGCCGCCTTGCACGCGTACAGCCAGGATGTCCACGTCCTTGTCCGATGCGGTCTCCACCGACTGCTGGTGCAGCACCTTGGACAGCGCGCCCATCTGGTTGCGCAGTTCCGCGGCCTGCTCGAATTCGAGCTTTTCCGCGTGCGCCATCATGCGCGACTCCAGCGACTGCAGCACGCTCTGCGTGTCGCCGCGCAGGAAGGCCTCCGCATGCAGCACGTCCTGGTGGTAGTCCTCCGCCGAGACCAGGTTGACGCAAGGGCCGGTGCAGCGCTTGATCTGGTACAGCAGGCAGGGACGGGTGCGGTTGGCGAAGACCGTGTCCTCGCAGGTGCGCAGGCGGAACACCTTCTGCAGCAGCTGGATCGATTCCTTGACGGCCCAGGCGCTGGGGTACGGCCCGAAGTAGCGGTGCTTGCGGTCCACCGCGCCGCGGTAATAGGCCACGCGCGGGAACACGGCGGCCGAGGGCGAGCCGCCGCCGCGGTTGGCGAAGCCCTGCTTGTCCGGCGAGCCGGTGATCTTCAGGTACGGGTAGCTCTTGTCGTCGCGGAACAGGATGTTGTAGCGCGGCGCCAGCGTCTTGATCAGGTTGTTCTCGAGCAGCAGCGCCTCGGCTTCCGAGCGCACGACCGTGGTCTCCAGCTTCGCGATCTTGCTCACCATGTGGCCGATGCGGGTGCCGCCATGGTTCTTGGTGAAGTAGCTGGAGACGCGCTTCTTCAGGTTGCGCGCTTTGCCCACGTAGAGCACGCCGCCCTCGGCGTCGTAATAGCGGTAGACGCCGGGCAGCGCCGGCAGGGCCGACACTTGCGCGAGCAGTTCCTCGGAATGCATTCGCCCTATTATCCGGGCCGATGCGCTGGGACATCTTCTGCCAGGTGATCGACAACCACGGGGACGCCGGGGTGTGTTGGCGCCTCGCCGCGGAACTGGCCGCCCGCGGCGCTTCGGTGCGCCTGTGGATGGACGACAGCGCCATGCTGGCGTGGATGGCCCCGCAAGGTGCTCCAGGGGTGGAGGTGCTGCCCTGGCGCGATCCGCTGCCGCACGAGCAGCCCGGCGACGTGGTGGTCGAAGCCTTCGGCTGCGACCCGCCGCCGGCCTTCGTGCAGCGGATGGCGGCCTGCGCGCGGCCGCCGGCCTGGATCAACCTGGAATACCTCTCGGCCGAGCCCTACGTGGAGCGCAGCCACGGCCTGCCTTCGCCGGTGATGCAGGGGCCGGGGGCGGGCCTGACCAAGCGGTTCTTCTATCCGGGCTTCACGCCCCGCACGGGCGGCTTGCTGCGCGAGCAGGACCTGGCCGGGCGCCGCGCGGCCTTCGACCGCGAGGCGTGGCTGCGGCAGCGGGGCGTCCCGCCACAGGACCGCGTGATCAGCCTCTTCTGCTACGAGCCGGCCGCCTTGCCCGGGCTCCTGGACCAGCTCGCGAGCAGCGATCGGACGACCCACCTGCTGGTCACGGCGGGCCGCGCCAGCGCAGCCGTGCAGGCGCTCGGCGCGCAGGACCGCGGCAGGCTCCACCTGCATTGGCTGCCCCTGCTCACGCAGCGCGGCTACGACGAACTGTTGTGGTCCTGCGAGCTGAATTTCGTCCGCGGCGAGGATTCCCTGGTGCGCGGCCTGCTCGCGGGCGTGCCCCTGGTCTGGCAGATCTATCCGCAGGACGACCTGGCGCACCACGCCAAGCTGCAAGCCTTCCTCGCCTGGCTGCAGCCGCCGGCCACGCTGCGTGATTTTTTCCTGGCGTGGAATGGCGTCACGGCCGGGCCCCTGCCGCCGCTGGCGCTCGACGCCTGGCGCGAAACGGCCGGCCGGGCGCTGGAAAAGACGCACGCGCTGCCCGAGCTCGCGACCGAGCTGGAGCGGTTTGCGGCCGGGCACGCTAGAATATAGAGCTTTGCGTTACAGGGCAGACCGCCCGCAGACGCACCCCTTGCCGCCCACCGCAGACCCTGCGCGCGCCGCGGCTTCTCCATCGAAGACACCGTCATGAAAATCGCTCAGGAAATCCGCGCCGGCAACGTGATCATGCAGAACGGCCAGCCGTGGGTCGTTCTCAAGACCGAATACTCCCGCGGCGGCCGCAACGCCGCCACCGTGCGCATGAAGCTGAAGTCCCTGCTGAACAACCAGGGCACCGAACTCGTCTTCAAGGCCGACGACAAGATGGACCAGGTCATCCTGGACAAGAAGGAGTGCACCTACTCCTACTTCGCCGACCCGATGTACGTCTGGATGGACTCCGAGTACAACCAGTACGAGGTCGAGAAGGACAACATGGGCGACGCCCTGAACTACCTCGAGGACGGCCTGCCCGCCGAAGTGGTGTTCTACGAAGGCAAGGCGATCTCGGTCGAACTGCCCACCAGCGTGGAGCGCGAGATCACCTGGACCGAGCCGGCCGTCAAGGGCGACACCTCGGGCAAGGTGCTCAAGCCCGCCAAGATCGCCACCGGCTTCGAGATCGGCGTGCCGATCTTCGTGGCGCAGGGCGACAAGGTGGAGATCGACACCCGCACCGGCGAATACCGCCGCCGCGTGTAAGCTCGGCCCTGCCGCGCACCAGGCTCCGCAAGGGGCCTTTTTCTTTTCCACCGTGTCTTTCGCGTTCGACCGCATCGCCGTGCCTTTCCGCATGCAGCCCGGGCTGCAGCGCCTGGCCGCGGATGCACGCCACCTGACGCCGCTGGCCGCGGGCAGCGCCCTGTGGCAGGAGAAGAAGCGCGTGCTCGAGGCCGGCGCCAGCCGGCTGGCCGTGGCCGGCTTCGATGCACGACCCGCGCTCGCCGCCATCCTGGCGCAGGCGCGGCGCGAAGGGCTGGCCGCGGCCGAACCCATCGAGCTGGCCTTCGAGGAAGACTTCGCCGTGCTGGAAGCCGGCGGCACCACCCTGCCCTGGCTGTGCGTCTGCGTGCCCTCGCACTGGGCGCCGGAGGACAAGCTGGGCCTGCCTTTCACGGCGGTCCACGCCCCGGTCGCCGACAACCAGGCGCTGCTCGCGGCGGCGACGCAGCTGGTGCGCCTGGCCACGGGCGGCGAGCGCTTCGAGCGCTTCGTCTGGACGCTCACGCCCAGCGGGCGCTACGACCAGCACCCGCAGCGCCATGCGCGCCTGCCCTGGCCCGACCTGCAGGACCCGCAGGCCTTCGCCGCGCAATGCTTCCTGCGCAGCGAACGCCAGACCTTCTTTCCCGTCCCGGACGTGCCCGGGCAGGCCGTGTTCACCATCCGCGTGATGCTGCAGCCCCTGCCGGACGCCGTGCGCACGGGCGAGGACGCCCGGCGCCTGCACGGCGCGCTGGCATCCATGAGCGAAGCCGTGCTCGCGTACAAGAGCCTGGCGCCCGCGCGCGCGCGGCTGCTGGCCTGGCTGGCCCTGCGCAGCGCCTGATGGAGCTCCTCACCCGCATCGCGCAGGTGATCGTGCCGGTCTTCCTGATCGTGGCGATCGGCTACGCCTACGCGCGCCGCGTGCACCCGGACATGACGGCGTTCAACCGCATCGTGCTGGACGTGCTGTCGCCGGTGATCGTCTACACGGCGCTCGCCGGCAAGGAGTTCCAGCTGCGGGAGAACCTGCCCCTGCTGGGTGCGGGCGCGCTGCTGATCCTGCTCACCGGAATCGTGGCGTGGGCCGTCGCGCGCGCGGCGCGCACCTCCGCCCGCACCCTGGTGCCCGTGGTGATGTTCACCAACTGCGGCAACATGGGCCTGCCGCTCGCGCTGTTCGCGTTCGGGCCGCCCGGCTTCGGTGCCGCGGTGGCGCTCTTTTCCATCAGCAACCTGCTCCACTTCTCGCTCGGCGCGCGCATCACCAGCGCGCAGTCCAGCACGCGCGAGCTGCTGCTCAGCCCGCTGATGCTCGCCAGCGCACTGGGCTTTGCCAGCGCGGCCAGCGGCGTCCGGCCGCCCGACATGCTGTTCTCCGGCCTCAAGCTGCTGGGGGAAGCGATGGTGCCGCTGATGCTGTTCGCGCTGGGCGTGCGCCTCACGCAGCTGCGCCGGCGCGACGTGCCGCGCGGATTGCTGGGCGCCTTCGCGCGGCCGTTGGTGGGACTGGTGGTCGCCGTGCCACTCGCCTGGGCCCTGGGCCTGGAAGGCACGGCACGCGCACAGCTGATCCTGTTCGCGGCCTTGCCGCCGGCGGTGATGCAGTACCTGCTGGCCGAGCGCTACGGCCAGGAGCCCGAGCGGGTCGCCGCCATGATCCTGCTGGGCAACGCGCTGGCCGTGCTGTCGGTGCCCGTCGGCCTGGCGCTGGCCTTCTGAGCCTCCTCAGTGGCGAGTGAGCGCCCAGACCAGCATGCCGACCATGCTCACCACCGAGCCGACGATGGCCGCCCACATCAGCGGGCGCAGGCTGGCACCGGCGCCCGGCGACCGCCCGGCCAGCGGTTCGCTGCCCGGATAAGGCGCGGTGTAAGGCAGGCTCTCCGCGAGTTCGCCCGCGGCTTGCGCTTTGAGCAGGTCCAGGCTCACGCGCTGCATGCGCCTGTCCTCGCTGGTGCGCACCCACAGGTCCACCACGGTGCCGCGCAGGCGCGCATGGGCGATGTCCTGCAAGGGAAACTTCACGCGGTCCTCGCGCCACGCGAGGCCGTCGCGAAAGCGCCCGGAGATGCGTAACACCTTGGTCTGCACGCGCACCTCGATCTCGCCCTTGAACGCCGGGATGTCGTGGCCCTTGCCTTCCACTTCCAGCAGCTGGCCGGCGTGGATGCCCTGCACGACGGAGTGGCTGCCGCCGCCGGTGGGCGGCGCATGCAGGCTGCTGGCCTCGAAACCGGACTCCGGCTGCTGGCCCTGGCGCACGAGCTCGCCGACGGTGAGCTGCGCCCCGTCCGCGCCCAGCAGCACGTCCTTGCTGTTCAGCGCCTTCTTGACCCTCATGCCGACGATGGTGCGGCGGTTGAACGGGCCGAGCCGGCGGCCTTCGTGCAGCACGTGGTAGACCGGGTGTTCCACCGCTATCCCTTCTTCTTGTCCCGACAGGATAGCGGCAGGCGGCGCCGGCCGGGAATCCGGCCCGGGCGCGATTGCGGCCACAATCGCTGCATATGTCTTCGACCCGCAACATCCACGACCGGCGGCTGGCCGATGCCTGGGCCACCCTGCAGGCCCATGCCGACGCCGGCCTGCCCCTGGACCCCGAGGCCAACCGGCTCGCCTTCGCCGACCCCGAGTTCCTGCTGCGCCGCGAGACGCGCGGCATCCGCATCCAGCTCGAGCTGCTCAAACCCGACCTGGAACAGCAGGCGCACGGCATCGAGAACACCATCGTGGTGTTCGGCAGCGCGCGCTTTCGGGACCAGGCCAGCGCCGACGCGCTGGTGAAGAAGGCGCAAGCAGCGACGCAGGCCGTCCCGGCCGACGCGGGCGGCGAGACCGGCCCGGCGCCGGTCGATGCCAGGCGCGCCAAGGCCCTCGCCCGCAACGCCCACTACTACGAGAAGGCCCGCGCCTTCGGCCGCCTGGTGGCCGACTACAGCGCCGGCAAGGAGCCGCGCGACATGCTGTTCGTGTGCACGGGCGGCGGCCCCGGCATCATGGAAGCGGCCAACCGCGGCGCCGACGAGGCCGGCGGCGTCAGCGTGGGCCTGTCCATCGCGCTGCCCATGGAGGAAGCGGCCAACCCCTACGTCACGCCGGCGCTGTCCTTCAAGTTCCACTACTTCGCCCTGCGCAAGATGCATTTCATGATGCGCGCGAAGGCATTGGTCGCCTTCCCCGGCGGCTTCGGTACGCTGGACGAGCTGTTCGAGGTGATCACGCTGGTGCAGACCAAGAAGGCGCGCCAGGTGCCGATCGTCCTGTTCGGCTCGGACTACTGGAAGCGGCTGATCAACTTCGAGTTGCTGGTCGACGAAGGCGTGATTTCGCCTGCCGACCTGGACCTCTTCCAGTTCGCCGACGATCCGCAGTCCGCCTGGGACATCATCCGGAACTTCTATCGGCTTTGATGTCCTTCAGGCTCCAGCCGACGCGGATGCCCGCGCCGACGGTGGCCGCGACGGTCCAGAAGACCGCGCTGATGCCCACCACGGCGCCGGCGCCGCCGAACAGCATCGGCATGGCGACGCTGGAGGCATTGATCACCATCATGCGCATGCCCACCGCCTCTCCGTGGCGGTGCTCGGGCGTGATCTGGTGCAGCATGCTCATGACCATCGGCTGGACCATGCCCAGCGCGATCCCGAGCAGCACCGAACACAGCCCCATGGTGAGGGCATGGTGCATGAAGGGGTAGACGGCGTAGATCACGGTCGTCGCGGCCATGGCGGTGACGATCAGCACCCATTCGCGCACGCGGGCCGCCAGCAGCGGCAGGACGACGCGGATGGCCGCGGCCGAGAACGCGAACACGCCCAGGATGGTGCCGATCACCGAAGCCGACAGCCCGCGTTCGTGGCCTAGCACCGGCACGACGAAGGTGTGCACGTCCCAGGCCGAGGACAGGAACCAGTTGACCAGGATCAGCCGGCGGAACGCCGGGTCGCGCCACAGGTCCCAGGCACGCCCCCTGTGCGCTGCGTGCGCGGCGCTGACCGGCGCCAGTTCGTGCGCCTGGCGCACGAAGTACCAGGTCACCAGCGGCATCAGCGCCAGCATCAGGAACGCGGCGCGGAAGCCGGCATGGTCGATCACCAGGCCGGCCGTGAACGGACCGACGAAGTTGGAGAACGCCGGGCCGATGGCCAGCCAGGAGAAGGCCTGCTTGAGCTCGCCCGGCGACTGCGCCGCCCGGCCCACGTGCCGCTGCAGGGCGATCACGGCGGTGCCGGTGGCGCCCCCGGTGAGCAGGGCCGCGACGCACAGCACCGGGAACACCGGCCACGCAAAGGCCAGCGCCCCGCCCAGGGAGGCCGCGCCCACGCTCAGCGCGAAGGGCCTCTTCAGCCCGTGGCGGTCGGCGAAGCGGCCGGCCGGCAGCGACAGGAAGACCTGCATCAGCGCATAGAGCGACAGCAGCACGCCCACGGCGAGCTCGCTGTAGCCGGCGCGCAGCGCCAGGAGCGGCGCCGCCATGCGCATGCCCGCCATCGTGGCGTGCAGGAAGATGTGGCCGATGATGAGCCGGAACAGCTCGCGCCGGCGCGCGCTGGCGTCAGGGCTCGCTGTCGTCACCGTTGTCGGCCAGCGGCAGCAGGGCCTGGGCCTCGGTTTCGGGCAGCGCTTCCACCTTCTTGAGCGCGCGCTGCATCTGCTTGGCGCGGGTGTCGGCCTTGTCCAGCGTGTCGGCGGCGCGGTGGACCTGGTCGCGCACGGACTCCACCCACTTGCCGTAGCGCTCGAACTCGGTCTTGACCGCGCCCAGCACCTTCCACACTTCGGAGGCCTGCTGCTCCAGCGCGAGGGTGCGGAAGCCCATGTGCAGGGAATTGAGCATCGCCAGCAGCGTGGTCGGGCCGGCCAGCGTCACGCGGTAATCGCGCTGGATCTTGTCCATCAGGCCGGGACGCCGCAGCACCTCGGCGTACAGGCTCTCGATCGGCAGGAAGAGGATCGCGAAGTCGGTCGTGTACGGCGGGCACAGGTAATACTCGCAGATCGACTTGGCCTCCTCGCGGATGCGCACTTCCAGCGCGCGGCCGGCGCTGTCGATGCCCGCCTGGTCGGCCCGGTCGTGCGCCTCCAGCAGGCGCTCGTAGTCCTCGCGCGGGAACTTGGCGTCGATGGGCAGCCACACCGGCTCGCCGTCGGCGCTGCGGCCGGGAAAGCGGATCGCGAAGTCCACGCGCTGGTTGCTGCGCGGCTTGGTCTCCACCTGCTTGCCGTACTGCTCCGGCGTCAGCACCTGCTCCAGCAGGTTCTCCAGCTGCACTTCGCCGAACATGCCGCGCGTCTTCACGTTGGTCAGCACGCGCTGCAGGTCGCCCACGCCCTGGGCCAGGTTCTGCATCTGGCCCAGGCCGTGGTGCACCTGCTCCAGCCGCTCGGCGACCTGCTTGAAGCTCTCGCCCAGGCGCGCTTCCAGCGTGTGCTGCAGCTTCTCGTCCACCGTGCGGCGCATCTCCTCCAGCTTGGCGGCGTTGGTCTGGTGCATGGTGTTGAGCTGGGTCTCCAGTGTCTGCCGCACTTCGGCCATGCGGCGGGCATTGGATTCGCTCAGGCCCTGCAACTGCGTCGACAAGGTGTCGGTGAGCGTCTTGTGCGTCAGCGTCAGCGTGTCCGACAGCGTCTTTTGCGTCAGCGTCAGCTGCTGGCCGAAGGCGTCGATCTGCTGGTTCTGCGTGCGCGTCGCCTCCTGGCCCTGCTGCAGCAGGCTTTGCTGGAAGGTCGCGAGCGTCTGCGTCATCTCGCCGCGCAGGCCGCGCGAGGACTCGCTGATCTCGCGGCGCAACTCGCGCTCCAGCCGCTCGTTGGCCGCCATCAGTTCGGCGCGGCCGGTGTCGGGGACCGGCGGCTTGCGCATCAGCAAGGCCACCATCAATACGACGCTGGCCAGGGCCAGCGCCATCACGATCCAGATTTCCACTAGGACTTCTTCAGGACTTCGGGGTTCAGGGGGGTGAGCGGCTTGCCGTTCACCAGGAAGCCGACCAGGTTGTCGGCGGCGAGCTGCGCCATCGCGCGTCGCGTCGCGACGGTGGCGCTGGCGATGTGCGGCGTGAGGACCACGTTGGGCACGGCCAGCAGGTCCGGGTGCACCCGGGGCTCGCCTTCGAACACGTCCAGGCCGGCCGCGGCGATGCGCCTGTCCTTCAGGGCCTGCGCCAGGGCCGCGTCGTCGACGATGCCGCCGCGGGCGATGTTGACCAGCGTGGCCGTCGGTTTCATTTGCGCGAGTTCCGCCGCGCCGATGGCGTGGTGCGACTCCGCCGAATACGGCAGCACCAGCACGAGGTGGTCGGTGGTCTTGAGCAGTTCGTCCTTGCCCACGTAGCGCGCCTTGCACTCGGCTTCCAGCGCCGGCGAGAGGCGGGAACGGTTGTGGTAGATCACGTTCATGCCGAAGCCATGGGCGCCGCGCTTGGCGATGCCCTGGCCGATGCGGCCCATGCCCAGGATGCCCAGCGTGCTGCCATGCACCTCGGCGCCGGCGAACATGTCGTAGCGCCACTTGGTCCACTGGCCGGCGCGCAGGTAATGCTCGCTCTCGGCGATGCGCCGGGCGGTGGCCATCAGCAGCGCGAAGCCGAAGTCCGCCGTCGTTTCGGTCAGCACGTCCGGCGTGTTGGTGCCCAGCACGCCGGCCTGCGTCATGGCCGCGAGGTCGAAGTTGTTGTAGCCCACGGCCATGTTGGCGCAGACCTTCAGCTGCGGGCAGGCGGCCAGCAGCTCGGCGTCGATGCGCTCGGTGCCGGTGGTGAAGGCGCCCGCCTTGCCCTGCAGGCGCCGGGCGAGTTCCTTCTTGTCCCAGGTGGCGTCGTCCTGGTTGTGTTCCACCTCGAAATGCCGTTCGAGGTGCGCGAGGGTTTCCGGGAACACGGCCCGGGCGACGAGGATGCGGGGTTTGCTCATGAGGTCTCAGCGGAACCAGACAAAGGTCATGACGAGGAAAAGCGGCACGAGAATGGCCGCGGACCATGCCATGTAGCCGAAGAAGCCCGGCATTTTGACACCACGCTCCTCCGCAATGGCCTTGACCATGAGGTTGGGTGCGTTGCCGATGTAGCTGTTGGCTCCCATGAAGACCGAACCGGCGGAGATCGCCGCCAGGACGGGCGCGAGTTCGGTCATGAGCCGGCGTGCGTCGCCGCCGGCCGTGTTGAAGAACACCAGGTAGGTCGGCGCGTTGTCCAGGAAGGAGCTCAGGAGACCGCTGGCCCAGAAGTACATCGCCGGGTCAGGCGTGCCGTCCGGACGGGTCACTGCGGCAATGACGGGTGCGAACGGCCCCTCGGCGCCGGCGCGCAGCATGGCGATCACCGGCACGATGGTCACGAAGATGCCCGCGAAGAGCTTGGCGACTTCCTGGATCGGCTGCCAGGAGAACTGGTTGTCCTCGTGCACGGAGGCGGGGGTGATGCGCACGGACAGGATGGTCACGGCCACCAGACCGATGTCGCGTACCAGCCCCGGCAGGCCGATCTCGGTACCCGCCACGTGGAAGACGACGGGTGACTTCCAGAAGCCGCTCACGAGCACGAGGCCCACGATAGCGGCCAGCAGCCAGAAGTTGCGGGCGCCGTCGAAACCGATCCCGCGGGTGTCCGGGGTCGGGTCGAGGGGACGGACTTCCTCCCGCCTGTGGTAGTAGTACCAGTCGAGCGCGTAGAAGACGGACAGCAGCGTGCCGACCAGGAACAGCGTCTCCGGGAAGATGTGGCCGACGGTCCAGAAGAAGTCCACCCCTTGCAGGAAGCCCAGGAACAGCGGCGGGTCGCCCAGCGGAGTAAGGGAACCGCCGGCATTGGACACGATGAAGATGAAGAAGACGATGATGTGGGCGCAGTGCGTGCGATTGTCGTTGGCGCGGATCAGCGGGCGAACCATCAGCATGGACGCGCCCGTGGTACCCATGAAGCTCGCCAGGACCGCGCCGATGGCCAGGATCGCGGTATTCAGGGCCGGGCTGCCATGCATGTTGCCGCGCACGTAGATGCCGCCCGCGACGGTGTAGAGCGCCGTGATGAGGATGACGAAGGGAAGGTACTCCTCCAGAACGACGTGCAGCAGGGCCGAAGCGGCCGCGGGCAGCCCGAACATGGCTGCGAACGGCAGCAGGAAGGCGAGGGCCCAGGCTGCCGCCAGCTTGCCGTAGTGGTGGTGCCAGAACCACGGTGCCAGCAGCGGACCCAAGGCGATGGACAGCAGGATCCCGGCGAAGGGCACGCCCCACAGGGCGGAAAGTTGCGACGCGTCCACGGGCGCGGCCACGGCCCACGCCGGGCACAGCAGCAGGCAGGCCAGCCCCAGCGGCCTGGATCGGATCATCGGGTTTCCTTCGTGGCCGGGCAGGCCGGCGGCTCGTTGTGTTGGCCGCGGAGCATACCGAACCGGCCGCGGGTAGGTGACGGCCTACCCGGCGTACGGAGCGCTTCCTACCAGTTGAGCCACGCGATGGCGGGAGCATCCCCACAAGAGCCGCCCGCCACGGGCGCACAAGGGGAAGCGCGATGAACCAAGACCGGGTTCAGGGCCGGTGGCGGCAGATCAAGGGCAAGGTGAAGGAGCAGTGGGGCAAGCTCACCGACGACGACCTGGACGTGATCGCCGGTCGCCGCGAGCAGCTGCTCGGTCGCATCCAGCAGCGCCACGGCGTGGCGCGCGAGGAGGCGGATCGCCAGGTGCGCGCGTTCGAAGAGACCCATCCCGACCACCGACTGGACGACGGCCGCGAGCACGGCCCGGCGTCGGGCCGGGAAAAACGGACCTGAGGCAGCGCCGCGAAGCGCCGAGCCCCGCCGGACTCACTCGAGCCAGCGCACGAAGCCCTCGACCGGCTCGCGCGGCGTGTGGAAGCCGTTCACCCGGGCGTCCAGGTCCGCGTAGCCCAGCGACATCCCGCACACCATCATCTCGCCCTCGCCCGCGCCGATGTGCGTCAGGATGATCTTCGCGAAGCCGTTCCAGGCCGCCTGCGGGCAGGTGTGCAGGCCGCGGGCGCGCGCCGCCACCATCACGTTCTGCAGGAACATGCCGTAGTCCATCAGCGAGCCGCGCCCGAGGATGCGGTCGATGGTGAACATGAAACCCACGGGCGCGTCGAAGAAACGGAAGTTGCGCTGGTGCTGGGCGTGCATCTTGTCCTTCTCCCCCTTGGCGATGCCCAGCAGGCCGTACAGGCTCCAGCCGTTCTCGCGCCGCCGGTCGATGTAGGGCGAGACCCACTTGGTGGGGTAGTAGTCGTATTCCTCGCGGTACTCCTGCGCCAGCGCCGGGTCCGCATAGATCGCGTCGTGGGCGGCGCAGACCTTTTCCACCAGGCTGTCGCGGCTCGCCCCCTGCAGCACGTACGCCTTCCAGGGCTGGGTGTTGGTGCCCGAAGGCGCGCGGCTTGCCACGGCCAGGATCTCCTCAATCGTCGCGCGCGGCACCGGCTTGTCGCGCAGGAAGGCGCGGCAGGAAAAGCGGCTGGCGATGGCGTCGGCCACGCTCGCGGGATCGGCCACCACCGTGGCCACCTGGCTCGTGTTCACTGCAATTCCTCCAGCACGCGCCGCAGGCGCTCGGGCAAGGCGGCCGGACGGCGCGTGGCGCGGTCCACGTAGACGTGCACGAAGTGGCCCTTGGCCACCGTGAGGGCCTCGTCCTGCAGGAACAGGCCCACCTCGTAGCGCACGCTGGAGTTGCCGATCTTCGCCACGCGCAGGCCGGCCTCGACCAGCTGCGGGAACTCCACCGGCGCGAAGTAGTTGCACTGCGTCTCGATGACCAGGCCGATGGTCTTGCCCTGGTGGATGTCCAGGGCGCCCTGCTCGATCAGGTGCGCGTTGACGGCGGTGTCGAACCAGCTGTAGTAGACGACGTTGTTCACGTGCCCGTAGGCATCGTTGTCCATCCAGCGGGTGCTGATCGTGCGGAAGGCCTTGTAGCCCCCGCGTCCTTCCGGCTGCGGCTTGTTGGCGTCGCTCATCGCGGGCGATTGTGCCAGCGGCGCGCGTACTGCACGGCCACGGCGAAGGTGTTCACCTGCACCTGCACGGTGTCCTCCATGCGCTGGCCATAGCCCCCGGCCATGGCGAAGGCGAGCGGCAGGCCGCGCGCCCAGGCCCAGTCGAACACGCGCCGGTCGCGCGCTTCAAGGCCGTCCCAGGTGAGCTTCAGGCGGCCGAGGCGGTCGCCCTCGTGCGGATCGGCGCCGGCCAGGTAGATCACGAGGCCGGGATCGAAGCGATGCGCGAGCTCCTCGAGCGCGCGTTCGAGCGCCTGCAGGTAGGCATCGTCGCCGGTGCCATCGGGCAGGTCCACGTCGAGGTCGCTGGCCTCCTTGCGGAACGGGAAGTTCTTCTGCCCGTGCAGCGAGAGCGTGAAGACCGTCGGGTCATCGCGGAAGATGCGGGCGCTGCCGTTGCCCTGGTGCACGTCCAGGTCGACGATCGCCACGCGCAAGGGCCGGCGCCGTCGCCGTGCATGTTCGGCCTGCAGCAGGCGGGCGGCCACCGCCGCGTCGTTGAAGACGCAAAAGCCACCGCCCTTGTCCGCATAGGCATGGTGCGTGCCGCCGGCGATGTTCGCCGCGACGCCCTCCTCGCAGGCGACGCGGCAGGCAGCGATGGTCGCGCCGACGGACCGGCGCGCCCGGTCCGCCATGGCCGGGCTCCAGGGGAAACCGATTTCGCGCATCACCACGGGGTCCACCGAGCCGTCGCTGATCGCCTGGATGTAGGCGGGGGTGTGGACCAGGGCGAGCTCGCCGTCGCTGGCCGGCTCGGCCTGCGCCAGCCGGATCTCGGGCAACTCGGCCGCCAGCCGGTCGCGCAGCAGCTGGTACTTTCCCATCGGGAAGCGGTGGCCGGGCGGCAGCGGCAGGACGAACTGGGTGGCGTAGAAGACCTGCATCGGGGGCATTGTCCCGGGTCGTGAACTTTAGGCAGGATTACGTACTTTGCTGCAACGCAACAAAAAAGGCTTGCAATGGCTGGCGGCGCCCGTATACTTCCACCCATGCTGCACTGCAACATCGTCAGGGCAGTTGAAACGAAGTTCCTGCAACCCTTTTCACTACCCGGAGATTCCATCCATGCTGACCGCTGAGCAATTGCTGGCCGCCCAAAAAGCCAATGTCGAAACCCTGTTCGGACTGACGTCCAAGGCCTTCGAAGGCGTCGAGAAGCTCGTCGAGCTGAACGTCACCGCGACCAAGGCCGCGCTGGTCGAAGCCGCCGAAACCACCCAGTCCCTGCTGTCCGTCAAGGACGCGCAGGAACTGCTGGCCCTGCAAGCCGCCCTCTTCCAGCCCCTGGCCGAGAAGACCGCCGCCTACAGCCGCCACCTGTACGACATCAGCTCCTCCACGGGCGCTGAATTCAGCCGCACGGTCGAAGGCCAGTTCGCCGACGTCCAGAAGAAGTTCCTGGCCGTCGTGGACAACGCCGCCAAGAACGCCCCGGCCGGCTCCGAGACCGCCGTCGCCGTGTTCAAGAGCGCCGTTGCCGCCGGCAACAACGCCCTGGAATCCGTGCAGAAGGCCGTCAAGCAGGCCAGCGACGTCGCCGAAGCCAACTTCAACGCGGTGGCCACCACCGCGGTGAACAACGCCAAGGCCCCGAAGGCCAAGCGCGCCTGAGACTTGCATTGAGGGTTCCTTGACTCCACCTCGGTGGGGCGGGAACTCCGGACCTGGAGTCCTACTCACTCGATACTCCCGCGCCCGACGCGGGGGGTTTTCTTCAGGTTGTCTCCTCGGGTCCTTCCGACACCCTCACGGGTTTCCGGGATCCCTTCGGCCTCCAGTGGCAACACTGGAGGCCTTTTTCATGGCGCGTGGGCTTTCGCTTCCAGGGCAGCGCGCAGCTGCGGCAGCAGCGCCTGCATCGCGGCGCGTCCGGCGTTGATGGCCCGCTGCTTGCCCGTGAAGTCGCCGCTGCCCATGCCGGTGAGCGCCGGCCGCACGACCACGTCGGCGTCCCTGAGCTCCCAGCTGTTGATGCTCTTGCCCATGATGGCGAAGGTCTGCATCAGCACCTGCAGCGTGTCGCCGGACGGGTTGCCTTCGGGCGCGCTGGAGATGTCCACCGCGATGACCACCTCGGCGCCCATCTGCCGGGCGTAGCGCACCGGCACCGGCGACACCAGCCCGCCATCGACGAACTCCTGGCTGCCGATGCGCACGGGCAGGAACACCGCCGGCACCGCGCTGGACGCGCGCACCGCCGTGCCCGTGTCGCCGCGCTGGAACAGCACGCCGGTGCCGGTGCGCAGGTCCGTGGCCACGATGCCGAGCGGCAGCGCCATGTTCTCGATCAGGCGGTGGTTCACCTGCGTGTTGACGTAGCGTCCCAGGGCCTCGCCGCGCAGCACGCCGCGGTTGAACAGCGGCAGCGTCCAGTCCGCGAACGCCGCTTCGTCCATCGCCATCGCCACCTGCTGCAGCTGCTGCGCGCTGCGGCCGCTGGCATACAGCGCCGCGACGAGGCTGCCGGCCGAGGTGCCGACCACCAGCGCGGGCTTGATGCCGGCCTCTTCCAGCACCTGGATCACGCCGACGTGGGCGAAGCCCCGGGCCGCGCCGCCGCCCAGCGCCAGGCCCACGCGCGGCGGCACCTTGGCCACCGCGGGAGGCGGTGCGGCGGGCGGTTCCGCCGGCTTGGGTGCCGGCGCCGTGGCGCAGCCGGCCAGCGCCAGCATGCAGGCCGCCAGCGCGGCGGTGCCAAGCTTGCGCCGCCGGTTATTGAGAATGATTCGCGTTTGTTTTATGATCGTCCGCTCCCAACAGAGCGCCCAGCAAAGGATAACCCCATGATTTCCAAGGCCGCCGCCGTCGCGACGCTGCTCGCCGCCGCCCTCGGCACTGCCGCCGCGCAGGAGCAGGTGCTGAACCTCTACTCCGCCCGCCACTACTCGACGGACGAGGCGCTGTACAGCAACTTCACCAAGGCCACCGGCATTCGCATCAACCGCGTGGACGCCGACGACGCCGGTATTCTGGCCCGCCTGAAGGCCGAAGGCGCCGCCTCCCCGGCGGACGTGATCCTGCTGGTGGATGCCGCCCGACTGTACAAGGGCGACGTCGACGGCCTGTTCAAGCCAGTGAAGTCCGCCGTGCTGGAAGACGCCATCCCCGCGCAACTTCGGGCCCCGGCCACCGCCGAAGGCACCACCTGGTTCGGCTTCTCCACGCGGGCGCGCGTGATCGTGTACGACAAGATCAAGGTCAAGCGCGAGGACGTGGACACCTACGAGGAGTTGGCCGATCCCAAGAACAAGGGCAAGGTCTGCCTGCGTTCCGGCTCGCACCCCTACAACCTGTCCCTGTTCGGCGCGGTCACCGAGCACCTGGGCGAGCAGAAGGCCGAAGCATGGCTCAAGGGCATCGTGGCCAACATGGCGCGCGACCCCAAGGGCGGCGACACCGACCAGATCAAGGCCGTCGGTGCCGGCGAATGCCAGGTCGCGGTGAGCAACACGTATTACATCGCCCGCCTGCTGCGCTCCACCGCCCCCGAGGACCGCAAGCTGATGGAGCGCGTCGGCGTGGTGTTCCCCAACCAGCAGTCCTGGGGCACGCACGTCAACATCGCCGGCGGCGCCGTGGCGAAGAACAGCAAGAACACGGCCGCCGCCGTGAAGTTCCTCGAGTACCTGGCCAGCGCCGAGGCGCAGAACTACTTCGCCAACGGCAACAACGAATGGCCCGCCGCCCGGGGCGTGAAGGTGAACAACCCCGCGCTCACGGCCATGAGCGGCGGCGGCGAGTTCAAGACGGAGACCATCCCGATCGCCACGGTCGGCGCCAACACGGTCAAGGTGCAGCAGATGCTGGACCGGGTCGGGTTCAAGTAGCAGCCATGCATCCCGGGCCCGGGCCCGGGAGGACGTTCAGCAAAGCCCGCCGCCGGCGGGCTTTTTCATCTCCATAATCGACGCGCACGTCAATCCAAGGAGCTCAGAGATGGACATCCAGGGCAAGGTCTTCCTCGTCACCGGCGCAGCGTCGGGCCTGGGCGAAGGCACCGCACGCATGCTGGCCGCCAGCGGCGGCAAGGTCGTCGTCGCCGACATGCAGGCCGACAAGGGCGAACAGGTCGCCCGGGACATCGGCGGCGTGTTCGTGACATGCGACGTCAGCCAGGAAGCCGACGCCCAGGCGGCCGTGGCCAAGGCCGTGTCCCTGGGCAAGCTGATGGGCCTGGTCAACTGCGCGGGCATCGCCCCGGCGGAAAAGACCGTCGGCAAGAACGGCGCCCACAGCCTCTCCGTGTTCAGCAAGACCATCATGGTCAACCTGGTGGGCACCTTCAACATGATCCGCCTGGCCGCCGAAGCCATGGCGAAGAACGCTCCCGAGCCCACCGGCGAGCGCGGCTGCATCGTGTCGACCGCCTCCGTCGCGGCCTATGACGGCCAGATCGGCCAGGCGGCGTACAGCGCGTCCAAAGGCGGCGTGGTCGGCATGACCTTGCCCATCGCCCGCGACCTCGCCCGCAGCGGCATCCGCAACATGACCATCGCGCCCGGCATCTTCGGCACACCCATGCTGTTCGGCATGCCCAAGGAGGTGCAGGATGCGCTGGCGGCCAGCGTGCCCTTCCCTTCGCGCCTGGGCACGCCCGAGGACTACGCGAAGCTGGCGAAGCACATCTTCGAAAACGACATGCTCAATGGCGAGGTGATCCGCCTGGACGGCGCGATCCGGCTGGCCCCCAAGTGAACCGCCGGCGCGGGCCGCGCGGCCTGTAGTCCTCCCCGGAACGACAAAGCCCCCGGGAGCAAACGATGCGCCGCCGCGTCCTCACTTGCCTCGCCGCCTGCTTGCTGGCCGCGTGCGCGGGCATGCCCTTCACCGGCACCCGCCCGTCGGCAACCCCTGCCGGCTTCGGCTACGCGGTGCCGCAGCAGCCGGAGGCTTCCTCCGGCCTCACGGCCAAGCCGGGCTGGGCCACGACGAAATTCGCCGTCGCCGCTGCCAACCCGCTGGCCACCGACGCGGGTTACCAGGTGCTCAAGGCCGGCGGCTCCGCCGTCGATGCGGCAATCGCGGTGCAGATGGTGCTGGCGCTGGTCGAACCGCAGTCCAGCGGCATCGGCGGCGGCACCTTCCTGCTGCACTTCGACGGCCGCGAGGTGGAAGCCTTCGACGGCCGCGAGACTGCGCCCGCCGCGGCCGACGAGCGCCTGTTCATGGGGGCCGACGGCCAGCCGCTCGCCTTCTACGATGCGGTGGTCGGCGGCCGTTCCGTCGGCGTGCCGGGCACGCTCCGGGTGCTGGAGCTGGCGCACCGCCAGCACGGGCGCCTGCCCTGGGCCGCGCTGTTCCAGCCCGCGATCCAGCTGGCGGAGGACGGCTTTCGCGTCAGCCCGCGGCTGAACGCCTTGATCCAGGCCGATGCCCACCTGGCCAGGGATCCCACGGCCCGCGCCTACTTCTACCAGGCCAACGGCCAGCCGGTCGCCGTCGGCAGCACGCTGCGCAATCCGCAGCTGGCCGCGGTGCTGCGGCGCGTCGCCAGCGAAGGCCCGCGCGCGTTCTACCAAGGCGACATCGCCCGGGCCATCGTCGACAAGGTGCAAGGCCACCCGACAAATCCCGGCAGGCTGACGATGGCCGACCTCGCCGGCTACCAGGCGAAAAAGCGCGCGCCCCTGTGCAGCGACTACCGCACGCCGCCGCGCGAATACCGCATCTGCGGCTTTCCCCCGCCCAGCTCCGGTGCCATCGCCGTCGCCCAGATCCTCGGCATCCTCGCGAACACGACGGCGGACACGCTGCCGCTGGTTGCGGGCCTGCCCTCCGCCGACTGGCTGCACCTCTACAGCGAAGCCGCCCGGCTGGCCTTCGCCGACCGCGGCCAGTACCTGGGCGACCCCGACTTCGTGCAGCCGCCCGCGGGTGACTGGAGGAGCCTGCTGGCCCCGGCGTACCTGCAGGCGCGCGCGGGCCTCATCCGCCCGCAAAGCATGAAGGTCGCGCAACCCGGCACGCCCGGGCAGCGCACCAGCGAGTACGGCCCCAGCGCCGAGCAGGTGGAGCACGGCACCTCGCACATCAGCATCGTCGACCCCTTCGGCCAGGCGATCGCGATGACCACCACCATCGAGGACCAGTTCGGCGCCCGCCAGATGGTGCGCGGCTTCATGCTGAACAACGAGCTCACCGACTTCAGCTTCGCGCCGACCGACGCCCAGGGCCGGCCGGTGGCCAACCGGGTGCAGGCCGGCAAGCGGCCGCGTTCGTCCATGGCGCCCACGCTGGTGTTCGACAAGGCCACGGGCCAGTTCGCCATGAGCGGCGGCAGCCCGGGCGGCGCGCTCATCATCCACTACACCGCCAAGGCCCTGTACGGCGTGCTGCACTGGGGCCTGACGCCGCAGCAGGCGGTGGACCTGCCCAACTTCGGTTCGATCAACGGGCCGACGCTGCTGGAACAAGGGCGCTTCCCCGCCGCCACCGTGCAGGCGCTGCAGGCGCGCGGCCACGAGGTGCACGAGGTGGACATGACCAGCGGCCTGCAGGCGATCACCGTCGGCAACGTGCACGGCACGCAGATGCTCCTGGGCGGCGCCGACCCGCGCCGCGAAGGCATCGTCATGGGAGATTAGGCTTCTTGTCGATGCGCTCGTACTCGGAGATCACCTGCGCGCCGAGCAGCAGCAGCGTCGCGGCGATCTCCAGGCTGAAGAGGACCACGATCGCGGTGGTGAGCGAGCCGTAGACCACGCTGACCTGCGACAGCGTGCTGAAGTACCAGACCAGCACGCGCCGCGTCAGCTCCCACAGCAGCGCGGCGGTGATCCCGCCCACCAGCGCGTGGCGCCACCACAGGCGCCCCACCGGCATCACCATGTAGATCGAGGTGAGCAGCAGGATTTCGCCCAGCAGGCCCAGCAGGTACAGCAGCACGCCCGACACGCCATGCAGCGACCACATCAGGCCGATGAAGAAGACGCTGTCGTCGCCCATCGCCTGGATGCTCCCGGCCACCATCGTCATCACCAGCAGCCCGAAGCCCAGGCAGAGGATGTAGACGTAAGGCAGCAGCGCCGAGACGAGGAAGTGCCGCCGCCGCACGGTGAAGCGGTGCAGGAAGATCACCGACATCGCCTTCTCCAGCACCGTGAAGGCCAGCGAGCTGAAGAACAGCATTGTCGCGAACAGCAGCCAGCCGATGACGTCGCGGTGCTGCACGAAATTGGCCAGCTCGATCACGATCGCCTTGGACTGCCCCGGCATCAGCAATTCCAGGTAGCGACCCAGCGTCGTCAGCAGCTCGCGCTGGTCGACCAGGTGCGACAGGGCAATCACCGTCAGGATCAGCAGCGGCACCACGGACAGCAGCGCGTAGTAGGCGACGGCGCCGGCGAGCAGCAGCCCCTGGTTCGCCTTGAATGCCTTGAGCACCTTGCGCGCGAAGGCGCCGGGATTGGCGAGCACGTAGGCGCCGGCGGGACTCAGGACGGGCATGCGGCCGAGTATGCCTGCGCGCCCCGCCGCTGGGGGTCGAAGGCGCGCTGTAGAGCTACCGTTGCCTCTGCCCACCGGGCAGAGGGCGAGGGGCACGCACGGCCCTTACACATCGATCGCGTCCGCCGATCCCGCCTGCTTGCGCAGCTCGAACTTCTGGATCTTGCCGGTCGATGTCTTGGGCAATTCACCGAAGACCACCGCCCGCGGCACCTTGAAGCCGGCGAGATGCTTCTTGCAGTGCGCCACCACCTCCTGCGCCGTGAGCGTCGCCCCGGCCTTGAGCTCCACGAAGGCGCACGGCGCCTCGCCCCACTTGGGGTCGGGCTTGGCGACCACCGCCGCGGCCAGGATGTCCGGATGGCGGTACAGCACGTCCTCCACCTCGATCGAGGAGATGTTCTCGCCGCCCGAGATGATGATGTCCTTGCTGCGGTCCTTGATCTTGATGTAGCCGTCCGGGTACTGCACCGCGAGGTCGCCCGTGTGGTACCAGCCGCCGGCGAAGGCCTCCTGCGTCGCCTTCGCGTTCTTCAGGTAGCCCTTCATGGTGATGTTGCCGCGGAACATGATCTCGCCCATGGTCTCGCCGTCCCAGGGCACGGGCTGCATGCTTTGCGGATCCAGCACGCGGGCGCTGCGCTGCAGGTGGTAGCGCACGCCCTGGCGTGCGTTCAGCCGCGCCCGCTCGCCGATGTCCACCTGGTCCCATTCCTCGTGCTTGGCGCACGCCGTCGCCGGCCCGTACACCTCCGTCAGGCCGTAGACATGCGTCAGGTCGAAGCCCAGCTTTTCCATGCCTTCGATCAGCGAGGCCGGCGGCGCCGCGCCCGCCACCATCGCCTTGACGCCGCGCGGCAACCCCTTTTTCAGCGCCTCGGGCGCGTTCACCAGCATGCCGTGCACGATGGGCGCGCCGCAGTAGTGCGTGACGCCGTATTCGCGGATGGCGTCGGCCATCGCCTGGGCCTCGACCTTGCGCAGGCACACGTTCACGCCCGCGCGCGCCGCGATCGTCCACGGGAAGCACCAGCCGTTGCAATGGAACATCGGCAGGGTCCACAGGTAGACCGGGTGCTTGGGCATGTCCCATTCGAGGATGTTGGAGATCGCGTTGATCGCCGCGCCGCGGTGGTGGTAGACCACGCCCTTGGGATTGCCGGTGGTGCCGCTGGTGTAGTTCAGCGCGATCGCATCCCACTCGTCGGCGGGCAGTTGCCAGTCGAACGCAGGGTCTCCCGTTGCCAGGAAGGCCTCGTAGGTGGTGCTGCCGATGCGCTGCGCCTCGCCGGTGAAGATCGCATCCTCGGCATCGATCACCAGCAGCGGCCGGGTCTCCTTGCGCAGGGCGATGGCCTTGTGCATGACGCCTGCGAACTCCGGATCCACGATCACCGCCCTGGCCTCGCCGTGATCGAGCATGAAGGCGATGGCTTCGGGGTCCAGCCGCGTGTTCAGGGCGTTGAGCACCGCGCCCGCCATGGGGATGCCGAAGTGCGCCTCCACCATGGGGGGCGTGTTGGGCAGCATGACCGCCACCGTTGCGCCCTTGCCCAGGCCGGCCGCCTGCAAGGCGCTCGCCAGCCGGCGGCAGCGTTCGTAGACCTGGGCCCAGGTCCGGCGCAGGCCCCCGTGGACCACGGCGTTGCGTTGCGGATAAACCTCGGCCGCGCGCTCCAGGAACGACAATGGCGACAAGGGCGTGCAGTTGGCCTCGTTGCGCGCGAGGTCCTGGTCGAAAATCCCAGCCATGCCCGGTCTCCTGTCGTTCCAAGGGACGCCAAGGTTAGTCCTTTTCCGGCCGGTGCAGAATCGGGCAGGAACACCCAGCACCGCCCATGGCGATCCCCCAGAACTTCATCCAGGAACTGCTTGCGCGCGCCGACGTCGTCGAGATCGTCGGCCGCCACGTGCAGCTGAAGAAGACCGGGGCCAACTACTCCGGGCTCTGTCCCTTCCACAGCGAGAAGTCGCCCTCCTTCACGGTCAGCCCCGCCAAGCAGTTCTTCCACTGCTTCGGCTGCGGCAAGAACGGCAACGCCATCGGCTTCCTGATCGACTATGCCGGCATGAACTTCCCCGAGGCGGTGAAGGACCTGGCCGGCCAGTACGGCATGCAGGTGCCGGAAGAGGACATCCCGCCGGCCGAACGCGCCCGCCAGGCGCAGCAAAAGCAAAAGCAGGCCACGCTCACCGACGTCCTGGAAAAGGCCGGCGCCGCCTACCGCAAGCACCTGAAGGACTCGCCCCGGGCCGTGGCCTATTTCAAGGGCCGCGGCGTCTCCGGCGCGGTGGCCAAGCAGTTCGGCCTGGGCTACGCCCCCGAGGGCTGGCGCTCGCTGGCCAGCGTCTTCCCCAACTACGACGACCCGCTGCTGGCCGAAAGCGGGCTGGTGATCGTCAACGAGGAGGATGACAAGCGCTACGACCGCTTCCGCGACCGCGTGATGTTCCCCATCCGCAACGTCAAGGGCGAGTGCATCGGCTTCGGCGGCCGGGTGCTGGGCGACGAGAAGCCCAAGTACCTCAACTCGCCCGAAACGCCGATCTTCAGCAAGGGCCGCGAGCTGTACGGCCTCTGGGAAGCGCGCAACGCCCTGCGCGAAGCCGGCTACGTGCTGGTGACCGAAGGCTACATGGACGTGATCGGCCTGGCGCAGCTCGGGTTCCCGAACGCGGTCGCCACCCTGGGCACGGCGTGCACCACGGACCATGTGCAGAAGCTGTTCCGCTTCACCGACAGCGTCGTCTTCAGCTTCGACGGCGACGCCGCCGGCCGGCGTGCCGCCCGCAAGGCGCTGGACGGCGCCCTGCCCTATGCCACCGACGTGCGCACGGTGAAGTTCCTGTTCCTGCCGCCGGAGCACGACCCGGACAGCTACATCCGGGAGCACGGGACGGACGCGTTTGCCCGGTTCGTCCGTCAGGCCGTGCCCCTGAGCGAGTTCCTGCTCGAAGTCTGCGCTGAAGGAAGCGACCTCGGGACGGTGGAGGGCAGGTCCAGGATGGTCAGCAACGCCGGGCCGCTGTGGCGGCAGTTGCCGGAAGGGGCGCTGCGAAGGCAGATCCTGGGCGCCATCGCGGACCGGGCGCAGCTCGGAGAGCACGACCTGCTGGAAATCTGGGGGCTCGCCAAGCCCCAGGGGAAACCGGCGGCCAAGGGACGCGGGAAATCCGGGGCTGACTACAAGCAGCGGGCCTATGGAACCGGGCGCCGCCAGGCCATCAAACCCAGGAGCGTGGCGATGGCGGAGCTGATCGCGCGCGCCGTCCTGGGCAATTCCCGCAGCTGGGAGTGGCTCACCAACGACGACCACCACCTGCTGTGCGAGCTGCCAGCCCCCCATGGCGACCTCTTCTCCTGGGTCGACACGCGCTTCCACGAGCACGGGGGCGAGCCCTGGGCCGTCCTGCAGCTGGGACTCGAAGGTCAGCCGTTCCAGGAGCTGGCAACGCGGCTGGCCGGGCTCGACGAGATGCAGCCCAGTGGCCGTGCCCTGGACGTCGAGGAGATCGGCGAGCCCGAGGTCCGCCGGGCGATGGCCGGCATCCACCTCGATGCGGTCGCCGGCGAAATCGCGCGGGTCGCCCAGCTCCCGGCGACCGACGCCGGCAAGGTGCAACGCCTGTACGACCTCAGCCGAAGGCAGCAGGCCTTGCTCGAAGCACAAAAACCGGGCGCCAAGGCTTGAAATCGCCAGTCGTCGATATAATGTAGGGTTTGCTGGCGGCAAGAGCGACAGCAGCACCTCCGGACCGGCCCCGCCCTCACGCACGAGCGGCACCCCCCAGCGGGTACAGGCCAACTACCGCAAGGACTGCACACCAAATGTTCGCCCACCCATCTTGCCCCTGAGGCCCGTCGGCCTTCCTCCACCCGCGCCGGGTTCGTGGCGTATTTGTGTTTCCGCTGTCCTGTACGAGGTCGTATGCCCGCTCAAAAGTCCGCAAAGCCCTCTGCCACGAAACCTGCCGACCGGAAGTCAGTCCAATCCCCATCTCCAACCGCCGCCAAGGCCCAGCTCAAGGTCGTGAACAGCGACAAGGCGCCGGCGGCAACCAAAGCAGCCAAGCCCGTGCCCACGAAGTCCATTGCCGCCAAGCCCGAGAAGGCGAACGCCAAGGAAGATACGAAGAAGTCCGTCAAGTCCGCCGTCGCCGTCGCGGAGGAACCCGCGAAGAAGAAGCCCGGCCGCCCGCCCAAGGCGAGCGCCGAGGTCGACACGCCGCCCAAGGCCGGCGCCAAGCGCGGCCGCAAGCCCAAGGCCGCGGTCGAAGCGCCCAAGGCCGCGGACGAGGAGGACCTGTCGGACGTCGAGGCCGACTTCGTGGACAGCGAGCCGGTGGTGGAAGAGCCCACCGCGGTCGTCGAGAAGGTCAAGCCGCTGCGCATGAAGATCAGCAAGGCGAAGGAACGCGCCTTGATGAAGGAATTCGGCCTGGACGAGACCGTCCTGACCGAGGAGGAACTGGCCAAGCGCCGCCTGCGCCTGAAGACGCTGATCAAGCTGGGCAAGACGCGCGGCTACCTGACGCACGCAGAGATCTCCGACCACCTGCCGGACAAGCTGGTGGACGCCGAGACGCTGGAAGTCGTGGTCTCCATGCTGAACGACATGGGCGTGGCCGTGTACGAGCAGACGCCCGATGCCGAGACGCTGCTGCTGACGAACACCGGCCCCACCGCCGCGACGGAAGAAGAAGCCGAAGAGGAAGCCGAAGCCGCCCTGTCCACCGTGGACAGCGAGTTCGGCCGCACCACCGACCCGGTGCGCATGTACATGCGCGAGATGGGCACGGTGGAACTGCTCACGCGCGAGGGCGAGATCGAGATCGCCAAGCGCATCGAAGGCGGCCTGATGGCGATGATGGAGGCGATCTCCGCCTCCCCGGCCACGATCGCCGAGATCCTGCGCCTGGCCGCGGAGATCCGCGAAGGCAAGATCGTCATCTCCACCGTGGTCGACGGCTTCTCCAACCCGAACGAAGCCGACGACTACGTCGCCGAGGAAGACTTCGACGAGTTCGATGCCGACGACGACGACGACGGTTCGGGCGGCTCCAAGGCGCTCACGCGCAAGCTGGAAGAACTCAAGGCCGCGGCGCTGGAAAAGTTCGACAAGATCGCCGGCCTGTTCGAGAAGGTGCACCGCGCCTACGACAAGGAAGGCTGGGGCTCGCCCCAGTACCAGAAGTGCCAGCACGCGCTGTCCGAGGAGCTGATGACCATCCGCTTCACGGCCAAGACCATCGAGAAGCTGTGCGACATGGTGCGCGGCCAGGTCGACGACGTGCGCAAGAAGGAGCGCGAGCTGCGCCGCATCATCGTCGACAAGTGCGGCATGCCGCAGGAAACCTTCATCAAGGAATTCCCGCCCAACCTGCTGAACCTCAAGTGGGTGGAGAAGCAGGCCGCCGCCGGCAAGAGCTGGAGCGTGGTGATCCAGCGCAACATCCCGGCGATCCAGGAGCTGCAGCAGAAGCTGGCCGACCTGCAGTCGCGCGTGGTGGTGCCGCTGGCGGAACTCAAGGAAATCAACAAGCGCATGAACGAGGGCGAGGCCTCGTCGCGCGAGGCGAAGAAGGAGATGATCGAGGCCAACCTGCGGCTGGTGATCTCCATCGCCAAGAAGTACACCAACCGCGGCCTGCAGTTCCTGGACCTGATCCAGGAAGGCAACATCGGCCTGATGAAGGCGGTGGACAAGTTCGAATACCGTCGCGGCTACAAGTTCTCGACCTATGCGACCTGGTGGATCCGCCAGGCCATCACCCGCTCGATCGCGGACCAGGCGCGCACGATCCGCATCCCGGTGCACATGATCGAGACCATCAACAAGATGAACCGCATCTCGCGCCAGCATCTGCAGGAGTTCGGCTTCGAGCCGGACGCCAGCATCCTGGCGGCCAAGATGGAGATCCCGGAAGACAAGATCCGCAAGATCATGAAGATCGCCAAGGAGCCGATCTCCATGGAGACGCCGATCGGCGACGACGACGATTCCCACCTGGGCGATTTCATCGAGGACACCGGCAACACGGCGCCGATCGAGGCCGCCATGCAGGCCGGCCTGCGCGACGTGGTCAAGGACATCCTCGATTCGCTCACGCCGCGCGAAGCCAAGGTGCTGCGCATGCGCTTCGGCATCGAGATGAGCACGGACCACACGCTGGAAGAAGTCGGCAAGCAGTTCGACGTGACGCGCGAGCGCATCCGCCAGATCGAGGCCAAGGCGCTGCGCAAGCTCAAGCACCCCAGCCGCAGCGACAAGCTGCGCTCATTCATCGACACGCTCTGACCCTCGTTGCCGCCGCGGGCCAAGCCCCCGGCGGCAATCCAGGGCTTCCACGAAAGCGCCCCACCGGGGCGCTTTTTTCATGCGCGCGGGACAGGGTTAACCATTCTTCTGCGGCTGCTGCGGCTTCCTACAATGGCCGCGGTCCTGACTTGTCCCTGACCGATCGAGGAGACATCCATGCTGGAATCCAGGCCGCGGCCCAACCGCCGGCACATCCTTTCCGCCGCGGGCGCGCTCGGCGCCGCCGCAGTCGTTCCGGGTCTGGCGCGAGCGCAGGGCGCGTGGCCCAGCCGGCCGGTCACCGTCATCTGCCCCTGGGGCGCGGGCGGCGGCACCGACGCCACGGTGCGCATCATCGCCAACCTGCTGGAAAAAGACCTCGGCCAGCCCTTCAACGTGGTCAACCGCACCGGCGGCTCGGGCGTCGTCGGCCATTCCGCGATCGCCACCGCGCCGCCGGACGGCTACACGCTGGGCATGCTGACCGTCGAGATCGCGATGATGCACTGGCAGAAGCTCACCGAGTTGAGTCCTTCGAGCTACACGCCGCTGGCCCTGATGAACGAAGACCCGCCGGGGATCACCATCAACGCGGCGGCCCCGTACCAGAACGTCAAGGCCCTGGCCGATGCGATCAAGGCGGCGCCGGCCGGCAAGTTCAAGGCGTCCGGCACCGGCCAGGGCGGCATCTGGCATCTCGCGCTCGTGGGCTGGCTGCAGGCCATGGGCCTCAAGCCGAACCACGTGGCCTGGGTGCCGTCCAACGGCGCCGGCCCGGCGATGCAGGACCTGGCAGCCAACGGGCTCGATCTGGTCACCTGCTCCCTGCCCGAGTCGCGTGCGCTGGTCGAGGCCGGCAAGGCCAGGTCGCTGGCCATCATGGCCAACGAGCGCAACCCCGCCTTCGCGAGCGTGCCGACGCTCAAGGAGTCCATGGGGGTCGACTACTCCGTCGGCGCCTGGCGCGGCATCGCGGCGCCCAAGGGGCTGCCGCCCGACATCGCGGCCAAGCTGGTCGCGTCGCTGAAGAAGGCGAACGACTCCAAGGAGTTCCGCGACTTCATGGGCAACCGGGGCTTCGGCGTGAAGTGGGCCGACCCGGCCGGCTTCGCCAGTTTCATGGCAGCCTCCGATGCCGCCATGGGCGCCGCGATGAAGTCCGCCGGCCTGGTGACCTGACGGTGCCGGTGTTCCGCGCATGAAGGTGTCCGACCGGGTCACCGGTGCGATGCTGGTCGGGTTGGGGGGCGCCGCCTACTGGGGCGGTTCGCTGCTGCCCCCCGTGCCCGGCCAGCAGGTCGGACCCGACGTCTTTCCGATGGTCATCGGCGCCGCGCTGGTGCTGTGCGGCGTGCTGATCATGCTGGGCGTCGGGCGCACGTTCGAGGAAGAGGAGGAGATCGTCACCTCCGCCACCGGCGAGGTCGCCAAGGCCGGCGCGCTGGAGCCGCGCAGGGGGTGGGTCCAGGACCTGCTGCACGGCGGCTGGAAGGTGCTGGTGCCGCCGGCCGCCCTCTTCTTCTATTACTTCGCCTCGGAGCGGCTGGGGTTCTGGATCACGGCCTCGCTGATGGTCTTCACGCTCGCCTGGAGCCAGGGCGCGCGGCTGAAATGGGCGCTGGCGCTCGCGGTCGTGGCGCCGGCACTCGTCCACCTCGTGTTCTACAAGTTGCTGCGCGTGCCGCTGCCCGTCGGCCTGCTGGCTTTCCCCTGGGCCTGAGCCCGAACCCACGCGCATGCACCAGATCCTCCAAGGCTTGTCCATGGTCATGCAGACGGACGTGCTGCTGACCATCTTCTTCGCTTCGATCTACGGCCTGGTCGTCGGTGCCTTGCCGGGCCTGTCGGCCACCATGGCAACGGCCCTGCTGGTGCCGGTGACCTTCTACATGTCGCCCATCGCCGCGGTCTCCGCCATCATCGCGGCCTCGGCGATGGCCATCTTCTCGGGCGACATTCCGGGTTGCCTGCTGCGCATTCCCGGCACGCCGGCGTCGGCCGCGTACACCGACGAGGCCTTCGCGATGACGATGAAGGGCCAGCCGGAACTGGCCCTGGGCATCTGCCTGTGGTTCTCCGCCATCGGCGGCATCATCGGCACCATCTCGCTGATCGCGTTGGCGCCGGCGCTGGCCGAAATGGCCTTCCAGTTCTCGACCTTCGAGTACTTCTGGCTCGCGCTGCTCGGGCTGATGTGCGCCACCATGGTGGCGCGCTCCTCGCCCATCAAGGCGATCGCGGCCATGTTCCTGGGCCTGCTCATCACCTGCGTCGGCATCGAGAACCCGGCCGGCACGCCGCGCTTCACCTTCGGCCTGGCAGACCTGCTGGGCGGCATCGAGATCATCCCGGTGCTGGTCGGCGTGTTCGCCGTTTCCGAGGTGATGCGCGCGTACAAGGCGAAGGACGTGCCGGTGCTGCCGCCGCGCAAGTTCGGCAGCATCCTCGCCGGCCAGTGGGCCCTGACCAAGTCGCACCCCATCCAGCAGGTGCGCGGCAACATCGTCGGCATCATCATCGGCGTGCTGCCGGGCGCCGGCGCCGACATGGCGGCCTGGATCAGCTACGCCATGTCCAAGCGCTTCTCCAAGACGCCCGAGAAGTTCGGCACCGGCCACCCCGAAGGCCTGATCGAGGCCGGCGCCAGCAACAACGCCAGCCTGGCCTCCGGATGGGTGCCCTCGCTGCTGTTCGGCATTCCCGGCGACACCATCACGGCGATCGCGATCGGCGTCCTCTACATGAAGGGGCTGAACCCCGGCCCGACGCTGTTCACCGAAAAGGCGTCGAGCATGTACGCGCTGTACATCGTGTTCATGCTGTCCAACATCATCATGATTCCGCTGGGCATCATGATGATCCGCACGGCCCGCTACGTGCTGTACGTGCCGCGTTCGCTCATCATGCCGGTGATCATCCTGCTGTGCGCGGTCGGCTCCTTCGCGACCGGCAACAACCTGGCGCTGGTGTTCACGGTGGCGAGCTTCGGGCTGGTCGGCTACTTCATGGACAGGAACGGCTACCCGGTCGCGGCCCTGGTGCTGGGCGCCGTCATGGGCACGATGGTCGAGCAGAACTTCGTGACCTCGCTGATCAAGTCCGATGGCAGCCTGCTGCCCTTCTTCAGCCGGCCGGTGGCGGCGGTGCTGGCCTTCCTGAGCATCGCGGCGGTGCTGTGGCCGCTGGCCGTGTGGCTGCGACGGCCACGCCCGGCGCCGGCTGCCGCCCGCTCCGTGGGGTGAGCAGGACGCGCACGCGCACTCCGGCGATGCTGCAGGACGCTGATTTCGTGATCGTCGGCGCCGGCATCGCCGGTGCCTCCGTCGGCTACTTCCTCGCGCCGCATGCCCGCGTCGTGCTGCTGGAACGCGAGTCGCAGCCTGGCTACCACGCGACCGGCCGTTCCGCCGCGCTGTTCCTGGAAAGCTACGGCACGCCGCAGGTGCGCGCCCTCACGCGCGCCAGCCGCGCCTTCCTGGAGGCGCCGCCGCCGGAGTACGCCGAGCATCCGGTGCTGGGTCCGCGTGGCTGCCTGTTCGTGGCCGCACCGGGCCAGCAAGACCTGCTGGAGGCGCATTGGGACCTGCTGCGGGCGATGACGCCGCACGCCAGGCGGCTCACGGCGGCACAGGCGATCGAACGCGTCCCCGTGCTGCGGCCCGAGCGTGTCATCGGCGCCGTGCTCGAGCCGGATGCCAGGGACATGGACGTCGACGCGATCCACCAGGGTTACCTGCGCGGCCTGCGGCGCGCCGGCGGCTCGGTGGTGTGCGATGCCGAAGTGCTGGGGCTCGCGCGCAGCGGGGAGCGCTGGGAGGTGCGCACCAGGGCCGGCCGCTTCCACGCGCCTGTGGTCATCAACGCGGCCGGCGCATGGTGCGATGCGATCGCGCGGCTCGCCGGCCTCGCCGGCATCGGCCTGCAGCCGCGGCGCCGCTCCGCCTTCACCTTCGCGCCACCCGCGGGCGTGGACACGCGGCACTGGCCCTGCGTCATCAGCGCGGACGAGACCTGGTATTTCAAGCCGGATGCCGGCGTGCTGCTCGGCTCTCCGGCCAACGCGGATCCGGTCGACCCGCAGGACGTGCAGCCGGAGGAGCTGGACATCGCGCTGGCCATCGACCGCATCCAGGCCATGACCACGCTGGAGATCCGCCGCCCGGCGCGCACCTGGGCCGGCCTGCGCTCCTTCGTCGCCGACGGCGACCTGGTGGGTGGCTTCGATGCGCAAGCACCCGGCTTCTTCTGGGTGGCGGCGCAAGGAGGCTACGGCATCCAGACCTCGCCCGCGATGGGCCAGGCCTGCGCGGCGCTCGCCCGCGGCCTGCCGCTGCCCGCGCACATCGCGCAGTGCGGCGTGACGGAAGCGATGCTGGCGCCGGCGCGATTGCGCTAGGCCTTTCGGTGGGCTTCGCTGACGCTCACCCCCACCCTGCAAAGGTCGGTGCAGGTCCTGGTTCGCAGCGAAGCGTAGGGTGGCGCAGCGAACGCCGCGGACGGTGAGCGCAGCGAACCCCACCGACCGCACCGACCGCACCGCCTCAGAACATCGTCTCCTGGTATCTGTCGTCCTTGCCGTCCCGCCGCGGACGCAGCAGCTGCACCTCCGGCTGGGAATCGGCCTCGGTCTCGTAGCGCTTGCCGCACTCCGGGCAGCCATAGGACTCCCGGTGCCGGCCGCGGGCCACGTGGATGGCGACGATGCGCAGGCGCGCGCCGCAATAGGCGCACGACTGTTCGAAAATGCTGAGCTGCCCCTGGCCGTCTTGCGTGGCATGTTTCATCGGGTCCTCCCCTCATGAACACGAACCGGACAGTATGCGCGTCGGTCCGCGCGCCTTCAAGAAAGCAATCGTTAAGCGAGCGCCTCCAGCGCCATCATCCCGGCGGCGGTGTTGGAGATCGGGATGTGGTAGTTGGTGTGCACCTTGCGCACGGGCCCCGCGACGGCGCCGCGGGTGGCCAGCCACATCAACAGCTCCACGCCCTGCGTCCCGGTCTTCTCCACCAGCTCGTGGATGCTGTACTGCGTGGCCCACTCGGGGTCGTCCACCAGGCTTTGCATGAACTTCAGGTCGAAGGGCTTGTTGATGAAACCGGCGCGCGTGCCATCGAGCTGGTGCGACAGGCCGCCCGTGCCGATCACGACCACCTTGCGGTCGCTGTCCCAGGAGCGGACCGCCTCGCCCACCGCCTGCCCCAGCGCGTAGCAGCGCCGCGCGCTCGGCAAGGGGAACTGCACGGTGTTGATGCAGATCGGCACGGCAGTCACGGGCGCCCCCTGCGGCCAGAACAGTTTCATGGGCACGGTGAAGGCGTGGTCGACCAGCATCTCCTGGCAGGTCGTGAGGTCGAACTCCTTTTCCACCAGGTGCTCGATGATGTGCCAGGACAGGTCCGGCTGGCCCGCGAAGGGCGCCAGCGTGGGCAGGCCCCAGCCCTCGTCGGCGTTGCGGTACTCCGGCGCCGCGCCGACGGCGAAGGTGGGCATCTTGTCCAGGAAGAAGTTCAGGCCGTGGTCGTTGTAGAAGACGACGGCCACGTCGGGCCGCACCTCGTCGAGCCAGCGGTGCACCGGCAGGAAGCCTTCGAAGAAGGGCTTCCAGTAAGGCAGCGCCTGCAGGCCCCTGGCAATGGCGCCGCCGATGGCGGGCACGTGGGAGGTGGTCAGTCCACCGACGATCCTGGCCATGGTGCGTCCTCTCAGGCGGGCAGCTGCCCGGGTTGCTCGTTCTGCTGCAGCAGCCGCTGGCTGAACTGCTCCTTGCTCATGCCGGTCTGCGCCGCGCCCAGGTCCTGGACGTCCAGGCCCAGGATGCCGGCGAACTTGGCCAGGTAGTAGACGTTGCCGCCGGCGGCGATCAGCGCCAGCACGTCACGGGTGCGGATCGCCGCGGCCTGTTCGCCGTTGAGACCGTAGCGGCGCATGTAGCCCTCCTCGTCCGCCAGGAAGGCGTCGCGGTTGGCCTTCTCGTTGAACGAGAAGCACATGCGGTTCAGGGCGTAGCCCTTCATCGCCTGGACGCCGTCGAACAGCGTCGTGCCGGGAATCTCGGGCTGGGACATGGCAGCCTCCTTTGCCCGAAGTATCCCGGCCGGCCGCGGACGCGCGCCTGACGCAGATCAAGCTTCGCGCGGGCCTGGCACGCGGCGCTGCTCAGCGCCCGGTGAACCGCGGCTTGCGCTTTTCCATGAAGGCCTGCCGTCCCTCGACGTAGTCCGCGCTGGCAAAGCAGCGGTCCACCACCGCCTGGCACAGCGCCGCGTCGCGCTGTGACTCGTCCTTCAGCGCCTGGGCGACCAGCGTCTTGATCGACGCAACAGTGAGCGGCGCGTTGGCCGCGATGCGCTCGGCGTAGTCGCGCACGTACGCCTCCAGGCCGTCCGCGGGCAGCACGCGGTTCACCAGCCCCATGGTCGCCGCTTCCTGCACCGAGAACTGGCGCGCCGTGTAGAAGATCTCGCGCGCGAACGAGGGGCCGACCACGTCGACGAGCTTGCGCACGCCCTCCAACTCGTAGCCCAGCCCCAGTTTCGCCGCCGGAACGGCGAAGGACGATCCCTCGGCGGCGATGCGCAGGTCGCACGAGAGCGCCACGGACACGCCGCCGCCCACGCAGTAGCCGCGGATCATCGCGACGGTGGGCTTGTTCACTTCCTGCAGGGCCGCCGTCGCCTTGTGCGACACCGCGTTGTACGCCGCGATGTTCTCGGCGTTGGAGCGCTTCTCCTCGAATTCGGAGATGTCCGCGCCGGAGACGAAGGCCTTGCCGCCGGCGCCCTGCAGCACGATCACGCGCACCTGCGCGTCCTCGGCGAACGCCGTGACCGCGTCGAACAGGCCCTGCCACATCGGCAGCGACACCGCGTTGTGCCGTGCCGGGTTGTTGAACGTGATCCAGCCGATCGCGCCGTCCTTCTGCGCGATCATGCGCTCGGTCTGCAGCTTCATGCCTTCACTCCGGTCGCCTTCACCACGCCCTCGGCCAGCAGGCCGCGCACCTGCGCCTCGCTGTAGCCGGTCTCGCGCAGGATCTCCTCGGTGTGCTGGCCGTGCAGGGGGGCCGGCTTGCGGATCTGCGTCAGGTCGCCGCTGGACTTCAGCGGCAGGCCCAGGGTCTTCATCGGCCCGATCTTCGGATGGTCGATGTCGTAGACCATGCGCCGGTGCTGCACCTGCGGGTCGGCAAGCGTCTGGTCGTAGGTGTAGACAGGGCCGCCGGGAACGCCCGCCGCGTCCAGCTTTTCGACCCAGTGCGCCGTGGGCTGCAGGACGAAGATCGCCTCGATCAGTTCCTGCAGCGCGTCGGCGTGCTTCACGCGCAGCGGGTTGCGCTCGAAGCGGGGATCCTGCAGCCACTGCGGCTGTTCCACCACCTTCTCGACGAAGGCGCGCCACAGCTTGTCGCCGCTGGCCCCCACCGTGACGTAGCCGTCCTGGGAGCGGAAGGCCTGGTAGGGAGCGGAGCGGCGATGGCGCGTGCCGGTGGCCGTCGGCAGTTCGCCGCCGCCGAAGAAGGCGCCGAACTCCCAGATGCTCCAGGCGAGTCCGGCCTCCAGCAGCGAAGTCTCCAGGTACTGGCCCTGGCCGTGCCGCAGCTTGCCGATGTAGGCGCCGAGGATGCCGTACAAGGTGGTGACGCCGCAGGCGATGTCGTTCATCGCGATGCCCACCTTGGCCGGCCGCCCGCCCGGGTGGCCGGTCATCATCATGATGCCGGACATGCCTTGCGCGATGATGTCGAAGCCGCCCTTGCGGCCGTAGGGCCCGGTCTGGCCGAAGCCCGACATGGAGGCGTAGATCAGCGCCGGGTTCACCTGCTTGAGGTCCTCGTAGGCGATGCCCAGCTTCTTGACCACGCCGGGGCGGAAATTTTCGATCACGATCTCGCTGCGCGCGGCCAGCTTGTGCACGATGTCCTTGCCCTGCGGCGCCTTCATGTCGACCGCGATGCTCTTCTTGTTGCGGTTCAGGACGGCGAAGCAGTAGGACTCGTCGTTCACCCTGGGTTCGAAGTTGCGGGTGCTGTCGCCATCCAGGCTTTCCAGCTTGATCACCTCGGCGCCCAGGTCCCCCAGCGCCATGCTGCAGTAGGGACCGGCCATCACGTTGGTGAGGTCCAGGACGCGGACGCCTTCCAGGGGAAGCGGCATGTTGTACTTATCCTTGGTTGAGAACGGTGATCTGGGAGGTGTCGATCTCGGCATAGATGGCCTGTCCGACCTCGAAGACGTCTGCCGGGCGGGCGCTCACGCGGATGGTATCGAGCGCCGGCGCCAGGCGGATGTGGTAGTCCCAGGACTCGCCGAGATAGGAGCGGCGCTGGATGCTGGCCGGCACGCAGCAGCGCTGGTCGCGCTCGGCCGGCTTGTCCCGCAGCAGCTGGATGCTTTGCGGCCGGATCGACACCTGCACCTCGCCGGCCAGCGCGCCGCCGCCGGCGAGATCCCGCGCGGGCAGGAAGAAGCCGCCGAAATCCACGCGGTCGTCGCGGCGCTCGCCGGTGAGGAAGTTGGTGCGGCCTATGAAGCCGGCCACGAACCGCGTGCGGGGACTGCGGTACAGCTCGTACGGTGCGTCCAGCTGCTCGATGCGGCCCTTGTTCATGACGGCGATGCGGTCGGAGGTCACCATCGCTTCGGCCTGGTCGTGCGTGACGTAGACCATGGTCATCTGGAACTCGTCGTGCAGCCGCCGGATCTCGTAGCGCATCTCCTCGCGCAGGTTGGCGTCCAGGTTGGACAGCGGCTCGTCGAGCAGCAGCACCGAGGGGTTCACCACGATGGCGCGGGCGAGCGCGACGCGCTGCTGCTGCCCGCCGCTCAGCTCCGCCGGATAGCGATCGCGCAAGGCCTTGAGCTGCACGACGTCGAGGATCTTGTCCAGGCGCTGTTTCGTTTCCGCGGCCGGCACCTTGTGCAGCTTCAGGCCGAAGGCGACGTTCTCCTCCACCGTCATGTTCGGCCAGATCGCGTAGCTCTGGAAGATCATCGACATCTGGCGCTTCTCGGGCGGCAGGCTGGACTGCGCCGACGAGATCACCCGGCCATTGAGTTCGATGGTGCCCGCGGACGGCGTGATGAAGCCGGCGATCATGCGCAGCGTGGTCGTCTTGCCGCAGCCGGACGGCCCCAGCAGCGACACCAGCTCGCCTTCGCGCAGGGACAGGTTCAGGCCGTCGACCGCCGTGAAATCACCGAAGGTGCGCGAGACGTTGCGCAGGACAAGCTGGCTCATGCCACCGATCTCCTCAACATGAAGTCGCGCCCCATCAGCCGGAACCCCAGCAGGATCAGCGCCACCGTGATGCACACCAGCACCAGGCCGATGGAAGCGAGCATCTCGAAGTTGCCCTCGTCGCTCTTGTCGAACAGCAGCACCGAGAGCACCTGGGTGTTGATCGAGTAGAGGAAGATCGCCGTGCTCAGCTCGCGCGTGGCGGGGATGAACACCAGGATGAAGGCGCCCGCCAGGCTGCGCTTGAGCACCGGCATCACCACGTAGCGGATCGCGGTGAGGCGGGAGCCGCCGAGCGTTCGCACCGCCTCCTCCAGCTCCGGGTTGATGCTGCGGATGGCCGCGCTGCTGTTGACGTAGGCGATCGGCAGGAAGCGGGTGGTGAAGGCCAGGATCAGGATCCAGGCCGTTCCGTACAGCGCCAGCGGCGGCCGGGTGTAGGCCGCGTAGAAGCCGATGGCCAGCACGATGCCGGGCACCACGAAGGGCGCCATCGTGAGAAAGCCCAGCACGCCGGCGACGTGCCGGTTCACCAGCTGGCGCTGCGTGATGTAGGCCACGCACATGGCCAGGGACAGGGCCAGCAGCGACGCCGTGCCGGCATAGAGGAAGGTGTGCAGCGTCGCCGTGCGCGTGAGCGCGTTGTCGAACAGCACGGCCGTGATGTTGCGCAAGGTCACGTTGTCCCAGGCGAAGCCGCGGCCCCAGGCCTTGGCGAACGCGGCCTGGCAGATCACCACCAGCGGCATGAAGAAGGACAGCGAGCAGACGAACAGGCACCAGCCGAGGATGGGCCACTTCCAGACGCCCAATGGCACCGGCCGGCGCTCGCCGCCCTTGCCGGTGAGCGAGACATAGCCCTTGCGGTGCGTGATGCGCCGCTGCAACCAGAACAGCAGGATCGTGAGCACGAGCAGCGGCATCGCATACGCCGACGCCAGCCCCACGCGCGGCGGGAACTCGAAGAACTGCCACAGCTGGGTGGTGACCACGTGGAAGCGGCCGGGCAGCGCCAGCAGCGCCGGCGAGCCGAACAGCGCGATGGCCTCCAGGAACACCAGGATGAACGCACCGAGGATGGCCGGCAGCACCAGCGGCAGCGTGATCAGCCGGGTGGTGCGGAAGTTGCCCGCGCCCAGGATGTTCGCCGCGTCCTCCATCTCCGAGGAGACCAGGTCCAGCGCCGACTTCACCAGCACGAACACATAGGGGAAGCTGTAGCAGGCCACCACGAGCACCAGCCCCGGCATCGAATAGATGTTGAAGGGCCCCTTGTCGGCGCCCGTGAGCGCGACCACGGCCTTGTTCAACCAGCCTGCATTGGGGCCGGCCAGCAGGATCCAGCCCACCGCCCCGAGGTAGGGCGGAATGATGAAGGTGCCCAGGATCGCGATCCAGACCAGCGTCTTGCCCGGCATGTCGGTGCGCGACAGCGCCCACGCGAGCGGCACGCCGAACAGCAGGCACAGCACGCCCGAGCTCACGCCGAGGATCAGCGAGTTCAGCAGCGCCTCGAGATGCCGGCTGCGCCCGTAGGCCGCTGCGTAGTTGGCGAGCGTGAACGCGCCCTCGCCGTCCTGGAAGCTGACGATGAACAGGCGCAGCAGCGGGTTGACCACCAGCAGCGCCAGCACCGCGATGGCCACCAGCCAGACGATGGCGCTCTTGTCGAAGTGGCGCCAGCGCTGCGCCCAGCCCTGTGGCAGCGCGGCCTCGTCGAGGGTCGTCTTGACGTAGGCCATGGACTGCCTGGCCCGGCCTCAGACCCCGAAGGTCTCGCGGAACTTCTCCTTGACCTCCGGGATGCCCTTGGTGATCTCTTCCTCCGTCGGCCGCACGACCTTGATCTGCTCCAGCGGCTTGGTGCCCGGCGGCGTGGCGACGCCCTTCATCACGGCCAGCGAATGGGTCTTGACCTGCACCGCGCCGGCTTCCTTGGACAGCAGGAACTCCATGTACAGCTTGCCCGCATTGGGCGACGGCGCGTTCCTGGGGATCGCGCTGGGCGACACCATCAGCAGCGCACCGTCCGTGGGATACACGACCGCCAGCGGGTTGCCCTTGTCACGACTGAGAAGCGTGGTGGCCTCCGGGCCCGCGGCGACCAGGCGTTCCTTGGAGTTGAGCATGGTCACCGTGTCGTTGACCGAGCGGCCGATCTGCGGCTCGTTCTTCTCCAGCTTCTTGAAGTAGTCCCAGCCATACAGCTTCTGCATCAGCACCACCCAGGTGCCGACGTAGCCGCTGTAGGCCGGATGGCCGATCGAGACCTTGCCCTTCCAGCGCGGGTCCAGCAGGTCCGGCCAGTTCTTCGGCGCGTCCTTCTCGCTGACGGCGCTGGTGTTGTAGGTCAGGAGCATCAGCGCCGCCGCCGTCACCCAGTAGTTGCCGTCCTTGTCGTTGTAGGCCTTGAGTGAATCGACCATGTTCGCCGCGTTGTGCGGCGTGTACTTGAGCAGCAGGCCCTTCTTCTCCAGCTCCGGGTAGTGGCTCACGTCGGTGCTGCTGAAGACCGAAGCCACCGGTGCGTTCGCCTGGATGTCCTGCTGCAGCCGCTGGAACGCGACCTGCGCGGTGGTGCGCACGAAGTTGCACTTGAGCTCGGGGTACTTCTTCTCGTAGGCCGCGCACAAGGCGGCGGCCTCGTCGGTGTTGTAGTGCGCGGTGTAGACCGTGACCGGCTTTTCCTTCTTCGCCGCGTCGTACAGCTCCTTTTCCCAGGGCTGCATCTGCGCCTGCGCCGGCAACGCGGCGAGCAGCGCGCACGCTGCGGCCAGGGTCCATCCCTTGAGGAACTGCTTCATGGCGTGTCTCCAGCGGCGAGGTGTGCCGCACCAGGAGAGGCAGGGTAAGCGCGGGCCGAGCCCGCGCGCATCCGCACTTACCTGCATCCGCCACGAGGCAGAAAGTTCTGCGCGGCGGCCCGCCGTCAGAAGACTTCGGTGTCGACCTCGCGGTTGGCCTGCTCGCCGTAGCGGTTGCCCGCAACGGTCTTCTCGTTGACCAGCGCGTCGAGCCGACGGATCAGCTCGGGCGAAAGGCGCACGTCCGCCGCCGCGAGGTCCTCGTGCAGGTGGTCGACGTTCGTCGTGCCCGGGATGGGCAGGATGAACTCACGCTTGTGCAGCAGCCAGGCGAGCGCCAGCTGGGCCGGGGTGCAGCCCGCCTCGCGCGCGAGTTGCCGGTAGGCGGGCAGCAGCGCGAGGTTCTTCTGGTGGTTCTGCGGATCGAAGCGCGGCATCGTGCGCCGGATGTCCTTGGCCTCCAGGCTCTCCACCTCGGGCACCGCGTCGCACAGGAAACCGCGCGCCACCGGGCTGAAGGCGACGAAGCTGATGCCCAGCTCGGCGCAGGCGTCGAGCATCGCGATCTCGGGGTTGCGCGTCCACAGCGAGTACTCGTTCTGCACCGCCGTCACGGGGTGGACGGCGTGGGCCTTGCGCAGCGTGGCCGCGCTGACTTCGGACAAGCCGATGGTGCGCACCTTGCCCTGCTGCACCAGGCGGCTGAGCGCGCCCACGCTCTCTTCCACCGGGACCTTCTTGTCCCAGCGGTGCAGGTAGTACAGGTCGATGACGTCGGTCTGCAGGCGGCGCAGGCTGTTCTCGCAGTCGCGCACGAGGGTCTCCGGGCGGCCGTCGATCACCCGCCGCGTGACGCCGTCCTCGCCGGTGACGCCGGCCAGGCCGCCCTTGCTGCACAGCGTGATGCGCTGGCGCTCCGGCTTGAGCACGCGGCCGACCAGGGTCTCGTTGGCGCCGAAGCCGTACAGCGCCGCCGTGTCGAACAGCGTGACGCCGGCGTCGAGCGCGGCGCGCAGGACTCTCTCGCCCTGCTCGGCGGAGGGCGGGATGCCATAGGCATGGCTGAGGTTCATGCAGCCAAGGCCGATGGCCGTGACGGTGAAGGGGCCGAGGGATCTGGTGTGCATCGGGCGATTTTCACCGCTTTCGCCCGCGGCCCGGGCCGGCTACTTCTTCGGCTGCATGATCCCCAGCATCAGGTCCGTGTTCAGCTTGCCGATGCGCTGCATCAGCGACCACTGGTTGGTCAGGAGCTTGCCGAACTCGGGATTGGTGGGGTTCGCCTGTCCGGACATGGCCAGCTGCGCCGTCGACTGCGCGATCTTCTGCTGCTCGGCCATGATCTGCTGCACGGCTTCGTTGTACTGGTCCAGGGTCATGAGGGTCTCCTCGCGCGGGCGGTGTGCCGCCCCGCGATGGTAGCGCGCGGCCTCGTGCCCAAACGGCGGGACCAAGGTCCAATGCCCCGCGCACCGGCGGCGGCGGGATCATTCGCGCACTGCTCTTCCAAGGAGGACGCATGAGGATCGCCTTCGCCCCGGCCGCCGCGGCGGCAGTGCTCGCCGGTTGCGTCTACACACCCGTGCTGCAAAGCGCCTATCCCTTTGCCCAGCATCCCGGCGTCGCCATGGAGGTCTGGACCCAGTACGACGCCTACGGCTACCCCTTCACGGTGATGAACCTGGTCAACCGCAGCAACATGGACAAGTGTGCGTGGACCGCAGCGCAGGACAGCCGCGTGCTGCACTCCGGCGAAACCTGGCAGGTGGGCGCCCAGTCGCCGGGCGCGGTGGGCATTGCGAACGTGCAGCCCTCGGACCCCAACTGCGCCAACGCCAAGCGCGCCTACGGCTCACCCGCGGGCTGAGGCCGGGCCCGGCAGCTCCCAGCCCAGGATCTCCGCCAGGCGCGTGACCACCCAGCCCGCCTCGGCCGGCTGCAGGGGGGCACCCTCGCCGCCCAGCGCCAGCTCCATCTTCGCGAGCACCTCCCGCTCGCTCGCGCCGGACTTGAACTGAGCGGACGCAGCCTGTTCGGAGAGCATCTGCGCCATGTCCTCGCACAGCTCGTAGCGCGCGCGCACCGTGGCCATGGGTTCGGTCAGGCGGTGGCCGGACGGCGTGGTGAAGAGTGCCACGAAGGAAGGCGGCACCTGGATCTGGTTGGGATCGTCCATCGGAGGCGCAGCATAGCGCGTGCTCAGCGCCGTCCCAGCATCATCGTCCAGTAAGTGCCCCATTGGCTTCCCGCGCGGCCCACGCAGGCGACGGCGACTTCGGAGAACTGCGGGTTCATCAGGTTCTCGCAATGCGCGGGGCTGTCGATCCAGCCCTGCAGCGCGCCGCGCAGTTCGCGGTCGCCGCCGGCGAGGTTCTCGCCCACCAGCTTCGTCTTGTAGCCCGTGACCGCCACGCGATCGCGCACCGTGCGTCCTTCCGGGCTGCGGTGGTCGAAGTAGTTGCGGCGCGCCATGTCGCGCGAATGGCCGCTGGCCACGGACTGCAGCGCGCCGTCCCAGCGCAGCGGCGGCGCCGGCGGCATCCTGTGCCAGCCGCAGCGCTGGCCGGCGGCGCGCGCGGCGTTGATGCGGCGCAGCGCTTCGGCCGCATCCACGCTGCAACGCGAGGCGAAGCCATTGGGCGACGCCACGACCTGGAAGCTGCTTTCGTTGGCGAGGAGGGACGCGGCCGGCATGCAGGCCAGCAGCAGGGCAGCGGCTGCCCGCCGCAGGGACTTCGGAGACTGCATGCGTGCGAGCTTCGCACGGATGAGCTAGCCGATCTGTTTCAGGTTACGTCGGGTGCCGTGCGCGCAACACCGCGCCCGCATGCCTGCCCGCGCTACCGTCCGTCAGGATCGCGCAAGCGCCTGCCCAAGGAAGCAGCACCGGGTTCCAGCCCAATGCCGGCGCGGGCTTTGCGCGTACTGCACACGCTTGTCCACAGTCTTCTCCACCCTGGCTGTGCGTAGCGCACGGTGGCGGGTGTGCTAGGAGGCTCAGGGGATCCGGTAGCGCTCGATCGCCTGCGCATCCCAGGCGAGGCCGCTGCCCGGCTTGCCGCTGGCGGGCCAGTGACCATCCACGATCTTCACGGGCTCGGCCGCGATCGCGTCCGTCCAGTCGACGTACTCCAGGAAATGGCAGGTCGGCGTGGCGGCGAGCAGCTGCGCGCTCACCTCCGGCATGAGATGCGAGCTCATGGGAATGCCGTGCGCCTCGGCGACGCCGGCGGCCTGCATCCATCCGCTCACGCCGCCGATGCGCGCCACGTCCGGCATCACGAGGTCGCACGCCTGCGCCTGCAGGGCCCGCAGCAGGTCCTGGGGTCCGTTGAAGTTCTCTCCGAGCTGCAGCGGCAGGTCCAGCGTGCGCGCGATCTCCGCGTTGCCTGGCAGGTCGTCGTGGCGGATCGGCTCCTCCAGCCAGGCCACGCCTTCGCACTGCAGCGCGCGTCCACGCTCCAGCGCGTCGAAGCGCGAGAGCGCCTGGTTGTAGTCGACCATCAGCTGCACGGTGTCCGGCAGGCGCTTGCGCACGGCGCGCGTCACCGCCAGGTCCTCCGCCAGCGTCGCGTAGCCCAGGCGCAGCTTCACGGCCTGCATGCCGCCTTCCAGCAACGCCTCGGCCTCGTCTGCCGCGGCGCTCGCGGCCATGAGGCCGAGCCCGCAGGAGTTGTAGGCGCGCACGGGCCGCGGCGCGCCCCCGAGCAGCGTGGCGAGCGGCACGCCGGCGGCGACCGCCATCGCATCCCACAGGGCCATGTCGAAGGCCGAGAGCGCCATGCGCACGATGCCGGTGACGCCCAGCAGGGCCAAACGCCGCTGCAGCCGGGCCGCCATCGCCACCGGCGCCAGGGCTTCGCCGCGCACGATCTCCGCCGCGTCCTCCACGATCGCCGCGATCGGCTTCGCGCCGCTGCGGCGGTAGCAGAAGACATACGAGCGGCCGGTGATGCCCTGCTCGGTGTGCACGTCCACCAGCAGCAGCGGCGCGGCCTTCACCGTGGCCGCGCTGGTGCCCAGCACGTAGCGCAAGGGCACTTCGACGGCGGTGCACGCCACGCCCCGCAGGCGCAGCTCGGAGATGCGATGCAGGGCGTCAGCCACGGCGTGCTCCCGGCGCGTGCAGCGCGAGGATGTCGGCGATCGCGCGATTGCAGGGCGTGGGCACGCCCTTGGCGCTGCCCAGTTCCACCACGCCACCCGACAGCCATGGCACCTCCAGCGGATTGCCGCGCTCCAGGTCGTGGTGCATCGACGAGGTCATGTCCGGCGCCACCGTGTCCGCCCGCTGCATGGCGCTCGCCAGGTAGTCGGCCGGCAGCGCGACGCCGTGCGCCCGCGCCACGGCGATCACCTCGCGCATCACGTCTTCGAGGAAGGCGCGCGTGCGCGGGTTGCCGCGGATCGGGCCGATGGGATGGCGCATGGTGGTCGTCGTGCCCGACAGGCCGACCAGGAACACGTACTTCTGCCAGATCTCGCGCAGGATGTCGCCGGAGAGTTCGGCGTTGATGCCGCCGGCCAGGCAGGCGGCGAGCAAGGCCTCGCCGCGCGGCGAGCGGGTGCCGTCGAATTCGCCGAACAGCAGCCGCTGCATGGGACCGGTCTGGCGGATCACGCCCGGTGCCGCGATCGTCGTGGCGACATAGCCGACGCCGCCCATGACCTGCTTCGCATCGAAGGCGGCGCGCAAGGCCTGGTCCTTGAGCACGCCGTTCTGGAAGGAGATCACCGCGGTCTGCGGTCCGACCATGGGACGCATCTGCGCGATCGCCTGCTCCGTGTCCCACAGCTTCACGCCCAGCATCACGACGTCCATGACGCCGGCCTGCGCGGGCTGGTCGGTGGCCCGCACCTCGCGCAGGTGCAGCGGCTCGGGCCCTTCGATGCGCAGGCCGTCGCGCCGCATCGCCTCCAGGTGCTGGCCGCGCGCGATGAAGTGCACGTCCGCGCCGCCCTGCGCCAGCTTCGCGCCGAAGTAGCCGCCCAGGCCGCCCGAACCCATGATCCCGATGCGCATCTCGTCTCCTTCTTGTGTCGTGGAATGGACCAGCATAGCGCGCGTCGCGCAGCCCGACCACGAGCCTCCGCGTAGTAGGACGCCGCGTACCTCGGCTGCGGATGCGCACTGACCGGGCGGGCATCGGCGCTTGGCCGTAATGACAGGGCAGCAAGGCGCTGCCTCCATCCCGCCGGAGCCGAGGCGGCCGCTCCCACCACTCACATGAACAAGCTGCTTGGTCTCCTTCTTTGCACCGTCGCTCTGGCTGCGTGCTCCAACATGTCCGGCACCCGCTCGATGGGCAGTTCCGCCACGCCTGGCAACCCCAGCGAGACGAAGAACAGCACGGACGCGAACAAGTCCAACAACCCGGCCGCCGTGAGTCCGGCAGCGGGTTCGAAGTAAGTCAGTCGGCCTGGCCGGCCACGGCCGGCCGGCCGGCGACGCGCCACCAGGCCGGCAGCAGTTCGCGCACCGCGGGCCGGGCAAAGCGGTCGTCGATCAGGACGACGACCCCCTTGTCCTCCTGCGTGCGGATCACGCGGCCGGCGGCCTGCACCACCTTCTGCATCCCCGGATACAGGTAGGTGTAGTCGTAGCCCGCGCCGAACGCGGCTTCCAGGCGCTCCTTGAGCTGCTCGTTGCGCGGGTTCACCTGCGGCAGCCCCAGCGTGGCGACGAAGGCGCCGACCAGCCGGTCGCCGCGCAGGTCGATGCCTTCGCCGAAGCTGCCCCCGAGCACGGCGAAGCCGATGCCCGCGCCGCCGGGGACGAAGCGCTCCAGGAAGGCCGTGCGCTCGCCTTCGTCCATGCCGCGCGCCTGCGCCCAGGCGGGCACGGACGGGTGCTCGCGCCGGAACTCCGAGGCCACGAGGTCCAGGTAGTCGAAGCTGCTGAAGAAGGCGAGATAGTTGCCGGGCTGCCTTGCGTACTGCTGCGCGATCAGCCGCGCGATCGGCGCGGCCGACCGCTGCCGGTCAGGAAAGCGCGTGGAGATGTTGCCCACCACCTGCACCTGCAGCTGCTCGGGGCTGAAGGGGGATTCGACGTCGATCCACGCCGTGTCCGCCGGCAGCCCCAGCATGTCCTGGTGGTAGCGGGGCGGGCTGAGCGTGGCGGAGAACAGCGTCACCGAGCGCGCCGCCGCGAAGCGCGGCTTGAGGAACGGCGCCGGGATCAGGTTCTGGATGCGCACCGTGGCCGCGGGCCGGCCCGGCGGCGCCGGCTGCTCGGCGAATTCCAGCGCGGAGTGGCTGCCGAAGGATTCCGCCAGCCGCAGGAAACCGAGGATGTCGAAATAGGCCTGCTGCAGCGACGCGTCGCCGGCACCGGGGGCGCTCTCCGCGAAATGGCTTTCCAGCGCGCTGCCGGCCTGCTTGAGCGCGTTGAGGAAGGACGTGGGCAAGGTATCCAGAGAACCTGCCGCATGTGCGCTGCGCAAGGCGGCCCAGCCGCGGTTGACCTTGTCCAGCGCGGCGCGCACGGCCGCCGGCGCCGCGGCACGCACTGCGCGCAGCGCCGACTGGCTGAGCGTGGCCGAGTACATCGCGCGCGCCCGCTCCACCAGGTTGTGCGCCTCGTCGACCAGCACGCCCGCGCGCCACTCCTGCGCGAGCGTCGCCGTGTGCAGCATCGCGCTGCCGTCGAAGAAGTAGTTGTAGTCGCCGACCACGACGTCGGCCCAGCGCGAGAGGTCCTGCGCCAGGTAGTAGGGGCAGACCGCGTGCTTCAGCGCCACGGTACGCAAGGCCGGGGCGTCCATGCTGGCGCAGGACAGGCCTTCGGCGCGGGCGGCGGGCAGCCGGTCGTAGAAGCCCTTGGCCAGCGGACAGGCGTCTCCATGGCAGGCCTTGTCGCGGTGCTCGCAGGCCTTGTCGCGCGCCGTGAGTTCCAGCACGCGCAGCGGCAGCGCGGGGGCGCTGCGCCGCAGCAGCTGCCCCGCATCGAGCGCGAGCTGGCGGCCGGTGGATTTGGCGGTGAGGTAGAAGACCTTGTCCAGGCGATGCGGGGCCGCCGCCTTGAGCATGGAGAAGACGGTCCCCACCGTCTTGCCGATCCCCGTGGGTGCCTGCGCCATCACGCAGCGTCCGCTGGCGACGCCCTTGTAAACCGCCGCCGCGAGCTCGCGCTGCCCGGTGCGGAACGACGGATGCGGGAACTGCAGCGAGCGCAGCGCCGCGTCCCTTTGCTCGCGGTGGGCCATCTCCTGCGCGGCCCAGGCGAGGAAGGCGCCGCAGCACGCTTCGAAGTGCGCACGCAGGTCCTCCGCCGGGTGGGTCTCCACGAAGCAGGTCTCCTCCTGCGTCGCGATGTCGAAGTACACCAGGGCGAGTTCCACCTCGGCGAGCCCGCGGGCCTGGCACAGGAGCCAGCCGTAGACCCTGGCCTGCGCCCAGTGCAGGTGGCGGTGGTTGGCCGGCTGCCTGGCCAGGTCGCCCCGGTGGGTCTTGATCTCCTCCAGCCGGTTGCGCACGGGGTCGTAGCCGTCGGCCCGCCCGCGCACCGCCAGGTGCCCGAACTCGCCGCGCAGGGTGATCTCGGTCTCGTACTCCGGCCCGCGCCGCGAGGTCACCAGCTGGTGGCCGGCCATGCCTTCCTGCGCGCTGGGCACGGGGGTGAACCGCAGGTCGAGGTTCCCGCGCCGGGCGGTGAACTCGCACAGCGTTCGGACGGCGACGGAATACGGCATCGGACTATCGTAGTCGAAGCGGTGCCGCACCCATCCGTACCCTGCGACGCCTGGGAAATTGCCAGCGGGCAAACCATCGGTCCGAATAGCTCTTCGGACTCCGCGCGCGCCGCCATGGTGCGCCATACTCGCGTCGTCGCCGCTTCTCCTGCCCACCATGAGACGCCTTGTTCCGGCCTTTCGCGCAGCCGCAGCTGCCGCCCTCCTGCTGGCGGCGACGACCACCCTGGCCCAGGCGCCGGCCGGCGAGGACGAGGCCGTCGCCGCGCTGCAGTCCGTGTTCGCCGACGCGGTCGTCCCCGGGGAACAAGCCGACCTCTACCGCGAGCTCTTGGCCACCGTGCTGCAGCGGGTGCAGCGCGGCTACGCCACCGAGGTGGACATGCAGGCGCTGGCAGCCGCCGCGCGCAAGGTGATGGCCGACGTGCCGCCCGGCTCGGCGGACCCGCGCGAGCTGTTCGGAAAGGCCATGAACGCCAGCCTGCGCACCCTGGACCCTTATTCCCGCTACCTGGACCCGCGGGCCTACGGCAACGAGCGGGAAGCCTGGCGCAGCAGCTTCGGCGGCGTGGGCCTGGAAGTCGCGCCCGGCGAGGGCATGGTGCGCATCGTGGCCGCGATCCCGGGCACGCCCGCCGCCCGCGCGGGGCTGCTCTCGGGCGACCTGATCGTGCGCATCGACGACCAGCCGCTGCAGGGCGTGCCGCTGGAGGACGCGATCGCGAAGATGCGCGGGGCGCCGGGCACGGCCGTCAGCATCACGGTGCGCCGCAGCGGCGCCGACGACTTCACCCTGTCTCTCATGCGCGACATCATCCGGCGCCAGGTGGTGAGCTGGAAGATGGAAGCGGACGTGCTCGTGCTGCAGCTCTCGACCTTCTCCGGCGCCGTGAGCGCCGCCCTGCGCCAGGCCGTCGCGGACGCGAGCGCGGCGCAGGCGCCACGCGCGGTGGTGCTGGACCTGCGCGGCAACCCGGGCGGGCTGCTGAACGAGGCGGTGCGGGTGGCCGACGCCTTCCTCAAGGAAGGCGAGATCGTCACGGTCAAGGGGCGGGCGCCGGGCTCGCAACGCACCTGGACGGCGGACGCCGAGGAAGTGCTGGCCGGCTTGCCGATGGCGGTGCTGATCGACCGCCGCTCCGCATCCGCTTCCGAACTGGTCGCCTCCGCCCTGCAGGACCATGGACGCGCCCTGCTGCTGGGACAACGCAGCTTCGGCAAGGGCACCGTGCAGACCACCTATACCCTCGGCGAGGAAGCCAAGGGCGCGCTGAAGCTGACCTCGTCCTTCTACCACCGGCCCGCGGGCCCGACGGTGCAGAAGACGGGCGTGGCACCGGATGTGGAACTCGCACCGGCCACGAGCGAGGACGCGCCGGCGCCGGCGGCCGCGGGGCCGCGCGTGGATCCTGCCCGCTGCGGCGCGATCTACAAGGCGGCCGATCCGGTGCTGGCCTGCGCGGTGGCCTACCTGCAGTCCGGGAACGTGCAAGCCTTCCTGGCGCGCCTGGGCCAGTAGCAGCGCGGCAAGTCAGCGCTTCACGCGCGCGGCCGCAGGGGCTTCGCAGGCCGTCCCCGTGCGGTCGCGAAAGCATTTCTTCAGGAAAGCTGTCTTCGCTTCAACCGGCACGCCGTCGCCGGGCGCGGAACGCGCCTGCACGACGAGCACGCCAAGGGCGGCGGTGACGAGGACCAGCACCAGGTAGTTCATGGACGGCTCCCGGCCGGACCGCCGGCCGCGCGAGCCATTGTGAGCGGCGAACCTGAAGGTTCGCCAAAGGCGGCGGCGCCGCCCCCGTGATCAGCTCGCCTCGGCGAGGCCGCCCATGGCGAACACGGACACCGGGATGCGGCCGGCCAGTTCCTCGGCCGACTGCGTGAGCCACGCGCGGCGCTTGTGCGCCTCGAGCGCGGCCTGGCGCTCCTGCGCGAGCTCCTTGGGGGTCAGCTCGGATTCGTCTTCGATCAAGATCTGCACTTCGTTGTCGGCCGCCGTGCCGGCCCGTTCAATTTTCGACATCGCGCGCATTGTCTCCGGATTGGGCGCAAACAGGTATGGCAAGGTGCGATGTCCCGACACAGCGCTTTCCTCAAGACGCCGCACTTGACAAGGCGGCCCCGCCTGCGCTGTGCGCGCCGCGGCCTCAGGCCGGCCCCGTGCCCTGCCCCGGCAGCGCGATGCCGGGAAAGATCTTGATCACCGCGGCGTCGTCCTCGCGGCCATGGCCGGCGCTGGAAGCCTGCATGAACATCTGGTGCGCCGTGGAGGCCAGCGGCAGCGGGAACCTGGTGGCACGTGCCGTGTCGAGCACGAGGCCCAGGTCCTTCACGAAGATGTCCACGGCGGACAGCGGCGTGTAGTCGCCCGCCAGGACATGGGCCATGCGGTTCTCGAACATCCAGCTGTTGCCGGCGCTGTTGGTGATCACCTCGTAGAGGCCGGCAGGGTCCACGCCTTCGCGCAGCCCCAGGGCCATCGCTTCGGCCGCCGCGGCGATGTGCACGCCCGCGAGCAGCTGGTTGATGATCTTGACCTTGCTGCCGTTGCCGGCCCGGTCGCCGAGGCGGTAGACCTTGGCAGCCATGGCGTCGAGAGCGCCGGCGGCCTTGTCGTAGGCCGCGGGCCGCCCCGCCGTCATCATCGTCATCTGGCCGGACGCGGCCTTGGCGGCGCCGCCGGAGATCGGCGCGTCCAGGTACAACAGGCCGCGCTCGGCCAGCCGGCCTTCCAGGGCGATCGACCAGTTCGGATCGACCGTCGAACACATCACGAACAGGCTGCCGGGGCGCATGGCCGCTGCGGCGCCGCCCGTGCCGAACAGCACGTCCTCGGTCTGCGCGGCGTTGACCACCACGCTGACGACGATCTCGCAACGCTGCGCCAGCTGCGCCGGGCTGCCGCAAGCGACGCCGCCCTCGGCCACGAAGGCCTGGACCGCCTCCGGCCGCACGTCGAACACGTGCACCGGGTAGCCCGCGCGACGCAGCGAGCCGGCCATGCCGCGCCCCATGGCGCCGAGGCCGATGACGCCGATGGGCGGGAGGGAGGGTTGGCGCGCTTCCTGGGGCATGGTCGGGTCCTCGTGTTGCGCGCGATTCTGCCCGTTCAGTCCACGTCCGCCCACCAGGTCGGCCCGAAGCGCCCTTCCAGCCAGGCGACGAAGCGCGACACCTTGGCCGGCACCAGCTGCGGCGAGGGGTACACGGCATGGATCTCCTGCGCCGGCAGGGTCCAGTCCTCCAGCAGCGGCAACACGGCCCCCGACTGCACGGACTTGTGCGCCACGTAGCGCGGCAGGATGGCCACGCCCATCCCCTTGCGCGCGGCGGCAAGCAGGGTGGAGAGGTTGTTGGAGCGCAGGCAGCCTTTGACCGGCACCACGACCGCCTGCTCCTCGCTGCCGGTGAACTGCCAGCGCGCGTCCCCTTGCACGGCCGTGTAGATCAGCGCCTCGTGCGCCGCCAGTTCGTCCGGTGTCGCCGGCACGCCGCGCCGCTGCAGGTACTGGGGCGAGGCCACCAGCATCCAGGGGTTGATGCCCAGCAGGCGCGCGCCCAGGGTGGAATCCGCCAGCTTTCCCATGCGGATGGCCAGGTCGATGCCCTGCTCCACCAGGTTCACGTAGCGGTCTTCCACCATGAGTTCCACCTGCAGCTTCGGGTTGAGCTCCATGAAGCGCATCACCAGCGGCGCCAGCACCCGCCGGCCGAAGGCCACCGAGGTGCTGATGCGCAAGGCGCCCTGCACCTGCTGCTGCAGCAGCGTCGCCACGCTGTCGGCGTCGTCCACGTGGTGCACGATCACCTTGCACTTCTCGTAGTAGAGCGCGCCGATCTCGGTGGGCGTGACGCCATGCGTGGACCGGTGCAGCAGCCGGGCGCCGAGCTGGCGTTCCATCTGCGCCACCTGCTTGGTGGCGGAGGGCTGCCCCATGCCCAGGTCGGCCGCGGCCTTGCTGAAGGAGCCGAGGTCCACCACGCGCACGAACAGGCGAAGGGCTTGCAGACGGTCCATGACGCTCCCGGGCCACCGGCCCCGTGCACACCCTATTCCACCGCGGAATAAGCCAAATGCGCCGCCCGAGTCTTCCACGAAGCGGCCGCCTTCTCAATCATCGGGGCAGTGATGCAAACCATAGGAGATGCGTGATGGCAAGAATGAAGGCCTGCATGGCGGCGGTCCTGGTGCTGGAAAAGGAAGGCGTGAGCCAGGCCTTCGGGGTGCCGGGCGCGGCGATCAACCCGTTCTACGCGGCCCTGCGCGAGCGCGGCACCGTGGCCCACGTGCTCGCGCGCCACGTGGAGGCGGCCTCGCACATGGCCGAGGGCTACACCCGCGCCCGGGCCGGCAACATCGGTGTCTGCATCGGCACCTCCGGCCCGGCGGGCACGGACATGATCACCGGCCTGTATTCCGCCGGCGCCGACAGCATTCCCATCCTGTGCATCACGGGCCAGGCGCCGCGCGCGCGCATGTACAAGGAAGACTTCCAGGCCGTGGACATCGAGTCGATCGCCAAGCCGGTGACCAAGTGGGCGGTGACGGTGCGCGAGCCGGCCCAGGTGCCCGGCGCCTTCCAGCAGGCCTTCCACCTGATGCGCTCCGGCCGGCCCGGGCCCGTGCTCATCGACCTGCCGCTGGACGTGCAGCAGGCGGAAATCGAGTTCGACATCGACAGCTACGAGCCGCTGCCCGTCTACAAGCCGGCCGCCAGCCGCAAGCAGGTGGAAAAGGCCATGGACATGCTGCTCGCCGCCGAGCGGCCGCTGATCGTGGCCGGCGGCGGCATCATCAACGCCGACGCCAGCGAGCTGCTGGTGGAGTTCGCCGAGCTCACCGGCGTGCCCGTCATCCCCACCCTCATGGGCTGGGGCACGATCCCGGACGACCATCCGCTCATGGCCGGCATGTGCGGGCTGCAGACCAGCCACCGCTACGGCAACGCGACGATGCTGGCCAGCGACTTCGTGCTGGGCATCGGCAACCGCTGGGCCAACCGGCACACGGGCTCGACGGAGGTGTACTGCAAGGGCCGCACCTTCGTGCACGTGGACATCGAGCCCACCCAGATCGGCCGGGTGTTCATGCCGGACTTCGGCATCGTGAGCGATGCGAAGGCGGCGCTGCAGCTGTTCGTCGAGGTGGCCCGCGAGCGCCGCGCGGCGCAGCGCCTGCGCGACTACGGCGAGTGGGCCGGCCGCTGCGCCGAGCGCAAGCGCCTGATGCTGCGCAAGACGCACTTCGACGAGGTGCCGATCAAGCCGATGCGGGTGTACGAGGAGATGAACGAGGCCTTCCCGCGCGACACCACCTACGTCACCACCATCGGCCTGTCGCAGATCGCCGGCGCCCAGTTCCTGCACGTGTACGGGCCGCGCCGCTGGATCAACTGCGGCCAGGCCGGCCCCCTGGGCTGGACCATCCCCGCCGCGCTGGGCGTGGTGGCGGCCGACCCGACCCGCACGGTGGTGGGCCTGTCGGGCGACTACGACTTCCAGTTCCTCATCGAGGAGCTGGCCGTCGGGGCCCAGTTCCGCCTGCCCTACGTGCACGTGCTCGTGAACAACAGCTACCTGGGCCTCATCCGCCAGGCGCAGCGCGGCTTTTCGATGGACTACTGCGTGCAGCTCGCGTTCGAGAACGAGAACATGCCGGAGGAGGACGGCGAGCTGCGCGGCTACGGCGTGGACCATCCGACAGTGGTGCGCGGCCTGGGCTGCAAGGCGCTGCGCGTCACCGACCCCGACCGCATCCGCCCCGCCCTGGTGGAGGCGCAGGCGCTGGCGCGCAAGCACCGCGTGCCCGTGGTGGTGGAGGTGATCCTGGAGAAGGTGACCAACGTCGCGATGGGCACCGAGATCGACAAGATCATGGAGTTCGAGGCCGTCGACTGCCGTCACCCCGAAGGCCTCAAGGGACTGGAACTCGCCGGCCTGCTCGGCTGAGGAGCATTCATGATCCTTTATGCAAACGATCAAATCCTTTCACTATCGCTGATCGTTCGCGGCGCCTAGATTCGCTGCAATGCAACATCACCGGAGATCGCAATGCAGCTTCACTGGGTACGCTTCCTGGCCGACGGCGTCGAGCACTTCGGCACGCTCGAGGGCCCGCGGGTGCGGGTCTGGCACGGCAACATGTTCGAGTACCCGCAGCGCGGCGACCGCACCGTTGCGCTGGAGGACGTGCGCCTGCTCATGCCCGTGCGGCCGAGCAAGGTCATCGCGCTGTGGAACAACTTCAAGGCGCTGGGCGACAAGCTGCAGCTGGCCACGCCCGCGGAGCCGCTGTACCTGCTGAAGACGCCCAACTCCTACCTGGAGCCGGGCGGCACGATCCGGCATCCGGGCGGCGGCGCCAAGGTGGTGTTCGAAGGCGAGCTGGCCGTGGTGATCGGACGCACGGCCAAGCAGGTCGGCGAACGCGACGCGATGGACCACGTGCTGGGCTTCACCTGCGCCAACGACGTGACCGTGGCGGACATCCTGCACCGCGACGCGTCCTTCGCGCAGTGGGTGCGGGCCAAGGGCTTCGACACCTTCTGCCCCTTCGGCCCCGCGGTCGCCACCGGCCTGGACCCCGCGAAGCTGCGCGTGCGCACGCTGCTGGATGGGCAGGTGCGGCAGGACTACCCGGTGAGCGACATGCGCTTTTCGGTGGCGCAGCTCGTGAGCCTGATCTCGCAGGACATGACGCTGCTGCCGGGTGACCTGATCCTGTGCGGCACCTCCATCGGGGTGGGCTCGATGAAGCCGGGCAGCACCGTGGAAGTGGAGATCCCCGGCGTCGGCCGCCTCAGCAACCCCTTCGCGGAAAGGCAGGCAGCATGAAGATCGCCATCATCGGCGCCGGCGCCATCGGCGGCTACGTCGGCGCGAAGCTCGCGCTGGCGGGCGAGGACGTCACCTTCATCGTGCGCGGGGAGAACCTGCGGGCGATCCGCGCCAACGGACTGCGGCTGCAACTCGCCGACGGCAGCGAGCAGGTCGCCGACCGCGTGCGCGCGACCGACGACTACGGCGCCGCCGGGCCGCAGGACCTGGTGATCCTGGCCACCAAGGCGCACCAGGTCGCCGGCGTCGCGGGCGAGCTGCCGCGCCTGTTCGGGCCCGACACGGCCGTCGTCACCATGCAGAACGGCATCCCCTTCTGGTACTTCCACAAGACCGGCGGCGTGCTGGAGGGCAGCCCGGTGCGCAGCGTCGACAGCGACGGCGAACTGGCGCGGCGCATCCCGCCCGAGCGGGTGATCGGCTGCGTGGTCTACCCCGCGTCCGAGCTGGTGGCCCCCGGCGTGGTGCGCCACGTCGAGGGCGACCGCTTCCCGCTGGGCGAGCTGGACGGCAGCGAGAGCGAGCGGGTGCAGCGGATCTCGCAATGCTTCACGCGCGCCGGCTTCAAGGCACCGGTGCTCGCCGACATCCGCTCGGAGATCTGGCTCAAGCTCTGGGGCAACCTCAGCTTCAACCCGATCAGCGGCCTCACCCACGCGACGCTGCTGGACATCTGCCAGGACCCGCTCTCGCGCGGGCTGGCGGCGAACATGATGCGCGAGGCGCAGGCGGTCGCCGGCAAGCTGGGCATCGTGTTCCGCGTTCCGCTGGACAAGCGCATCGCCGGCGCCGAGAAGGTGGGCCGGCACAAGACCTCGATGCTGCAGGACATCGAGGCGGGCCGGGCACCGGAGATCGATGCGCTGGTCGGCTCCGTCGCCGAGCTCGCCCGGCTGACCGAAACGCCGACCCCGCACATCGACGCGGTGTATGCGCTGGTCAAGCTGCTGGCGCGCAACATGGAGGCGGAACGCTCCGGCGTGCGCATGCAGCCGGCCTGAAGCGGCGTCACGGGGCCGGGAATCGCACCGCCGCTTCCAGCCCCGGCGTCGCATTGCGCAGCGTGAAGGCGGCGCCGTGCGCTTGCGCGACCAGCCGCGCCAGGTACAAGCCCAGGCCGACGCCGCCCGTGGCCCGTTCGCGGGAGGCATCGGCGCGGTAGAACGGTTCGGCCAGATGCGGCAGCACGTCCTCGGGCACGCCGGGGCCGAAATCGCGCACGGTGAGCCGCACGCCGCCGACGTCGTCACGCGCCACGCGCACCAGCGGCGGCTGGTTGGCTGCGCCGTGGCGCAAGGCGTTCTCCACCAGGTTGCGCAGCAGCAGCCGCACGCGTGCGGGATCCAGCTCCAGCCGGGGCACGCCCGCTTCCAGTTCGAGGCGGACGTCGGCGCCGGCGGTGGCCTCGCGCACCAGTTCCGCGAGCTCGGTGGGCTCGCGGTGCAGGGTCGCGTGCCCCTGCCCCAGCCGCTCGCTTTCCAGCAGCTCCGTCACCAGGTCGGCCATCTCCTGCAGCTCGCGCAACAAGGCCGCGCGGCGCACGGAGGCCGGCCCTTCTTCCGGCAGCAGTTCCACGTGCAGGCGGGCGCGCGTCAGCGGACTGCGCAGCTCGTGGCTGATCGCCAGCAGCAGCGCGCGCTTGGCTTCCAGCATCTGGTGGATGCTGCGCGCCATCGCGTTCACGTCGCCCGCCAGCTCGCCGAGTTCGTCCCGGCGCCGCACGGGAATGTCCCGGTCGAACTCGCCGCGGCCGAAGCGCTGCGCCCCGGCGGCTATGTCGTCCAGCGGTCGCAGCAGGTGGCGCACGTACTTGTACGCGAGCAGCGTGAGCAGCAGCAGGGTGGCCAAGGTGATCCAGCCCCACTGACGCGGCCGCTCGCGCCAGGGCTGCACGTTCAGCCCGAACTCGATGCGGTGCCCGTCGGCGCTGGAACGCGCGAGCAGGTTGTCCTCGGAGCCCCAGCGCTCGCGGCGCTGGCGCGCGTTGTGATCGTCCGCGCGCGGATGGCTCTCCCACTGCACCTGCGGCCCGGCGATGCGCACCGTGATGGGCAGCCGCTGCGTCAGCGCCCGGGCCCGCTCGATCGAAGGCGGCGAGCCGAGCTCCGCCGCGAGCCGGTCCACGTAGTCGCTCACCAGCGGCCGGGCCGCGTCACGCCAGCCGACGCCCAGCGCCTTCTGCATCCCGAACAGGAAGGCGCCGCTCAGCGCCAGGGCCAGCAGCAGGAACAAGGCGACCAGCCGCGCCTTCAGCGAATGGCGCAGGTGGCGGCGCGCGCGCTGGTGCCAGGGCCTAGCCATGGCCCAGCGGCCGCAGCGCCAGCGCGTAGCCCGCATTGCGCAGCGTCTTGATGGCCGCGAGCGGCTCCAGCTTGCGCCGCAGCCGGCTGATGACGATGTCCACCGCGCGCGTGTAGAGCTCGGCTTCGTGCCCGCGCAGGTGGTTCAGGATGTCGTCGCGGCCGAAGACCCGGCCCGGTTCACGCGCCAGCATCAGCAGCAGCTCGAACTCGGTGCCGGTGAGCTCCACCACCTCGCCCTGCCGCTCGACGCTGCGCGTCACCGGGTCCACCACCAGGCCCTCGAAGCGCAGCCTGGCGTCCGCCGGCACGGCCCGTCGCCGGCGCAGGACGGTGGTGATGCGCGCCACCAGCTCGCGCGGCTCGAACGGCTTGGGCAGGTAGTCGTCGGCGCCCAGCTCCAGGCCGACCACGCGGTCCATGACCTCGCCGCGCGCCGTGAGCATCACGACCGGCACGTCGCTTTCCGCGCGGATCGCGCGGCACACGGCGAAACCGTCCTGCTCGGGCAGCATCACGTCGAGGATCACCGCGTCGAAGCCGCCCTCGCGCAGCCGCGCCAGGCCGTCGCCGGGACGCGTGGCCTGGTGCAGCTCGAGATCGAAGCGCCGGAAGTAAGCGGCCAGCGGTTCACCCAGCTGCAGGTCGTCGTCGATCAGCAGGATGCGCGGCATGCGGCATTGTCGTCGGCGCTCGCGGCCGCGCATCGGCAGCCGACGGGCGCGTGCAGCCAGCCGGCCGCCACCGATTCAGCCACGGTGCCACCAGCCATGGCGGCGCTGCTGCAGGAAGTCGCGCACCTTCGCCTGCTGCGCCGGTGACAGGCCGTCGAAGAAATCGCCGAAGGCCGCGATCACCTCCGGGCTCTTGCTGTTCACCGCCTCGACCTTGCCGCCCACCAGCGCCTGCGCCTTGTCGCGGTCGAACTTCTCGCCGGCGACCAGCGAGCGCACTTCGGCGCGCGGGTCCGTCGTGCCGCGCAGCGCTGCGCCCTGCTCCTGCAGCTTCGCGGCCAGCACCTCCAGCCGCTGCTTCTGTTGCGCGTCCAGCTCCAGCCGGCTGGCGACGCGGTCGACCGCGCGCTGGCGCCACTCCGCCTTTTCCTCGGTGCTCAGCGCCGAGAAGCGCTCGTGGGCGTAGCGGTGGCCGCAGGCGGTCAGTCCGCCCACGACGACGGTGGCACCGAACAGGCCGTAGAGGGTTCTCTTGATCCAGGATCGCATGGCTTTGCTCCAGAGGTGGGTGGGGATTGCATGGTGCCCACGGGCGCCGCCGCGCGCATCTCGGGCGGGTCGCGCTTCTTGTCGTTTTGTTTCGCGGCGTGCGGGGGCGCGATAATTCCCGCCCCTCCCCCCGGAAAACGCCTTGAACACCGCCACCCCGAGCCCCTCCGGCCCGCTCACGCCCGACGACTTCGACGCGCTCGACGACGAGCTCGACCTCATGCGCGAGCAGGACGAGGAGATTCCGCAGTGGGAGTTCTGCGAGGGCTTCCTCGCCGCGCTGCTGTGCATGCGCCGCGAGGTGCCGCCCGAGGAGTACTGGCCCGTGCTGCTGGGCGAGGAGTTCCGTCCCATGGAGCACATGGAGTTCGTCTGGCGCTGGCGCCGCCGCTGGCAGGAGATGGCCACCGCGCTGGACCTCGCGGTGGACACGCTGGAGGACGAGCGGACCTATCACCCCGAGGCGCTCGACACGCGCGGCGCCATCCTGTCCCTGCCCCCGGAGGAGCGCTTCGAAGGCGACCTGGCCAACCTGCCGGCGTATGCGCAGGTGTGGGCGCTGGGCTTCATGTATGCCGTCGAAACCTGGCCCGCCGACTGGGAGCGGCCGCGCGACGACGAGGCCGCGGAGATGATGGACTCGGCGCTGGAAGACATCGTCGCGCTCACCGAGGCGGATGCGGGCGAGCCGGCCGTGTCCATGTACAGCGAAGACGGGCCGCCGAGCGTGAGCAACGAGCGGCTCGATGCGGTCGGCTCCGCCATCTGGGCGGTGTACGAACTGCGCCAGATCGCGCGTTCGCTGGGTGCCCGCACCCCGCCGGTGCGCAAGGCGCCCGAACCGGGGCGCAACGACCTGTGCCCCTGCGGCAGCGGCAGGAAGTACAAGAAGTGCCACGGGGCGGGCTAGCGGCGTTGTGCGGCCTTTCGTAGGCCCAAGTCCCTCCGCGCGGCTTCCTCCCCGGGCTCTCGGGTGGCTCTGCCGTGCGGGCTGCCACTACACTGGCCCATGCTCCCGACCGACATCTCGCCCCTGGAGGCTCGTCAGTTCGACCTCCTGATCCGAAAGGGCGGTGCCGATCCGGCCTCGTTCTCGCTGCGCAAGTTCCGCGCGCAGGAGGGCGCCTCCTACCGCGTGCGCGTGGTGGGCCGCGGCGCGGCGACGGTGTACGACACGCCCGACGCCGGTTCCTGGATCGGGGATTTCGCCAGGGACATCGACAAGGGCCTGTTCGGCAACGATCCGAACGTGGACCTGCCCCAGTCGCTGCGCCCGGTGGCCGCCGAGGTGGAAAAGGCGCTGGCCCAGGCAGGGCTGGCCGGCGCGCTGGGCATCCTCAACCGACGTGTGCCGCACCGCTTCACCGCCGTGTACCGGCTCTTCGGCCAGGACTTGCACAACATTGCCACCGTCGACAAGCACCCGCACCTGGCTGCGCTGGACCTCAAGGTGGTCTCGCTCAAGGACAGCTTCTGCCAGTTCGTGTTGCGCGACAGCTTGTTCCTGAGCCGCGAAACGGGCAGCGACGCGCGCCTGGCCGGCCATCCTTACAGCGGCATCGTCGGCAGCTACGGGGGCGTGCGGATCGAGGACCGGGAAGGCAAGCTGGTGGGCACCCTGTGCCATTTCGACCTCGACGCCCACGACGTCACGGACGACGAGTACCTGCTGCTGGCCAGCGCCGCGGCGCTGATGCCGGCGTTCCTGAAGCTCTGATCGGCAAAGGGCAGCGCCCGCCCTGTCGATTCCGGGCACGGTCCTTCGTCGTGGGAAGGAGGCACGGTGCCTTGCAACCCGACCCGGGAGGTTCCCCATGCGATTCATGGTTCTGGTGAAGGCCACGCGCGACAGCGAGGCCGGTGTCATGCCCAGCGCGCAGATGCTCACCGAAATGGGCAGGTTCAACGAGGAGCTGGTCAAGGCCGGCGTGATGCTCGCCGGCGAAGGCCTGCATCCCAGCACCCGCGGCGCCCGCGTGCGCTTCAGCGGCACGGAGCGCCACGTCATCGACGGCCCGTTCGCAGAGACCAAGGAGCTGGTGGCGGGCTTCTGGCTCTGGCGCTGCGCCTCGCTGCAGGACGCGATCGACTGGGTCAAGCGCTGCCCCAACCCGATGCCGGGCGAATCGGAGATCGAGATCCGCCAGGTGTTCGACGCCGAGGACTTCGGCGACGCGCTCACCCCCGAGCTGCGTGCGCAGGAGGAGCGGCTGAGGGCGCAGGTCGAGCGCAAGCCGTAGGGACGCACCGCCGCGGGAGCAGGATCCCGCGACCCGCGTAGGCCCATTCATATGACGACCATCATATTGGCGTATGCTCCTGGCCTGGACATCGACGACGCCATGGACACCGCACCCCCCAGCCGCAAGCAGCTGACCCACGACCGCATCCTCGACACGGCGGCGCGGGTGCTGCGCGACAGCGGCTTCCAGGGCGTGGGCGTGGCGGACATCATGAAGCGCGCCGGGCTCACGCACGGCGGCTTCTATGCGCACTTCCCCTCCCGCGACGCATTGCTGGCCGAGGCGCTGGAACGCGCCGGACAGGACAGCCGCGCCCGGTTGCAACGCTCGATCGCCGCCGGCGAGGCCCAGGGCGGCAGCCGCTTCCGCGCGCTGGTGGAAAGCTACCTGTCCGAGCGGCACCTGAAGGCGGCCGACCGCGGCTGTCCCGTGGCGGCCCTGGCCTCCGACGTGCCCAGGCAGTCGGACGCGGTGCGGGCCGCCGCCGGCGAGCGCATCCGGTCCCTGATCGGGTCCGTGGCCGCGACGCTGGCGCCGGAGGCACCCGCGCAGGCCGCCGCGATCGTCGCATCGCAGATGGTCGGCGCCCTGCAGATGGCGCGCGCGCTGGGCGACAACGCCGACGGTCGCCGCCACCTGGCCGCCGCCCGCGACTTCCTGCTGGAGCAATTCGAACCGCCGCGGCCCTCCGGCCGCTGAACCCACCCCTGCGCGCCGAGGCGCGCTTTTCCACGGCCGCCCATATGACGGCCATCATATCGACAGGAGCCCCCATGCAGATCGCCAACGCCGTCGTCCTCGTCACCGGTGCCAACCGCGGCATAGGACGCGCCTTCGCCCGCGAAGCCCTCGCCCGCGGCGCGCGCCGCGTCTACGCGGCCGCCCGCGACCCGGCCAGCGTCGACCTGCCGGGCGTGCTGCCCCTGCAGCTCGACGTGACCGACCCGGACCAGGTGGCGCGGGCCGTGCGCGACTGCGGCGACGTGAGCGTGCTGGTGAACAACGCCGGCGTCGCCACCCTGGGCGGCTTCCTGGAGGACACGACCCTGGAGAACACCCGGCGCCAGTTCGAGGTGAACTTCTTCGGCATGCTGCGCATGGCGCAGGCCTTCGCGCCGGTGCTGGCGGCCAACGGCGGCGGCGCCATGCTCAACGTGCTGTCCATCGCCAGCTGGATCAACCGCCCGCTGCTCGGCACCTACGGCGCCACCAAGTCCGCGGCCTGGGCGCTCACCAACGGGTTGCGCCAGGAGCTGCGCGCGCAAGGCACGCAGGTGACCGCCCTGCACATGGGCTTCGTCGACACCGACCTCACCCGCGGCATCGAGATGCCCAAGTCCACGCCCGAAGCCATCGTGCGCGAGGCCTTCGACGGACTGCAGGCCGGCGCGCTGGAAGTGCTGGCCGATGCGATGACAGTCAAGGTGAAGCAGTCGCTGTCGTCCCCCTCCGCTGCCTACCTGGCCCTCGAATGAGACACCCTGTGTCAACCCCCTGCTGCGGCGAGCTGCAACATGGCGCCTGTGTGACGCTGGACGTCGTATGGCTGGCGGTCTCTCCAAGCGCGCCAGATGACGCGCAGCCAAGCGC
>NZ_JBYNTT010000018.1:0-104617 GCF_057784995.1 Ramlibacter sp. G4-7 | reverse complement strand
CGAGGGGAGCGACCGGCGCGGCGGGCGCGCTGGCCGGCGTGGCCGCGGTCGGCACGACGGCGCTGGCGGCGGTGGCCGCGGAAGCGGCGGCCGCAGCCTTCTGCGCCTCGGAGGCGCGCGCCAGGCGCACGGTCATGCGGAAGTTGGCGACGCGGCGCGGGTCGCGGCCGACGTTCACGTTGCCGGCCACGATCTCCGCCAGCTCCGGCCGCGTGAGCCAGATGCTGTTGGTGCTCAGGTTGCGCAGCAGCTCGGAGACCCGCTCGTTGGACTGCGCGACGCCGGCCAGGTTCACCGTCTGCCCGTTCTGCTGCATGCTGGTCAGGTACACCCCGTCCGGCAACAGGCGCACCAGTTCGTTGAGCAGGTGCACCGGCATGTTGCGGTCGGCCTGCAGGTCTTCGACGGCCTGCTGGCGTGCCCGCAGGGCGTTGATCTCTTCCTGCAGCGAGGCGATGTCCTTGATCTGGTTGTCCAGGCGCTTGATCTCGGTGGACAGGATCTGGTTGCGGTTCTGCTGGCTGGAGATCTGGGCGCTGTACCACAGCCAGATCGCGCCGGCGACCACCAGGCCGCCGAACGCGGAGGCGCCGAGCGCCGCATAGAACATCTCGCGGCGGCGCTTGCGTGCCGCTTCGCGGTGCGGAAGCAGGTTGATCAGGATCACTGCATGAACCTCCGCATGGCCAGGCCGCACGAGGTGAGATAGGAAGGGGCCTCGCGGCGGACCTTCTTTTCGCGCACCGCGTCGCCGAACTGCATGCCCTGGAAGGGATCCGCCAGGACGCAGGGGAACGATGTCTGGGCCGTGATGGCCTCGCTCAGCCCGGGCAGGCTCGCCGAGCCGCCGGCCACCATGATGGCGTCGACCCGGTTGTGCGGGGTGCTGGTGAAGAAGAACTGCAGCGCGCGGGCCACTTCCTGCGCCATGCTGTCCACGAACGGCCGCAGGACGCCGGCCTCGTAGTCGTCCGGCAGTTCGCCGCTTCTCTTCTTGCTTTCCGCCTCTTCGGGGGAAAAGCCGTACTGGCGCACGATCAGCTGCGTGAGCTGGGCACCGCCGAAGGCCTGGTCACGGTCGTACAGGACTTCCTCGTTGCGGATCACCTGCATGCTGGTGGTGGACGCGCCGACTTCGAACAGCGCCACCATCTGGTCCTTGCCCTCGCCGGGCAGGTTGCTGATCAGGCGGCCGGCGGCGAGGCGGGATGCATAGGATTCGACGTCGATGATCACGGGCTTGAGGCCCGCCGCTTCGGCGAGGCCTTGCCGGTCCTGCACCTTCTCGCGGCGCGACGCCGCGATCAGGACCTCCACGTCGCCCGTGGAATTCGGGCTGGGCCCCACGACACAGAAGTCCAGGCTCACTTCGTCGAGCGAGAAGGGAATGTATTGGTTGGCCTCGCTCTCGACCTGGACCTCCAGGTCCTGGTCGGACAGGCCACCGGGCAGGATGATCTTCTTGGTGATCACGGCCGATGCCGGCAGCGCCATCGCGACGTTGCGCGTGCGCGTGCCGCTTTTCTTCACCACCCGGCGCATGGCATCCGCCACCTCGTCGAACTTCTCGACGTTGCCGTCCGTGATCCAGCCGCGTTCCAGCGGTTCGATGGCGCACCGTTCCAGGACATACCCACCGTTCTTGGCCAGACTGAGTTCGACCAGCTTGACGCTGGAGGAGCTGATGTCCAGGCCGAGGATGGGCCCGGACTTGCTGCCAAACAGAGAGCCGATTGAGATCAAACCCGTCTCCTACGACGCCCCGTATCGAGGCGTAACGAACTTAAGAATCCACTTCAATGCTAGCAGTAACACCCTTGTCGCCAAAGGAATTTCCCCCGGCGCTGCCATCGGCACGTTGTCAAAAGCCGACGAGCATCGATGCCATACTGCGGGCGTTCGATGGCCCTGCGCAAGCCGCCGCGGGAGGCCTTCCGACAGCAGGCGCGGAACCGCCGCCCGATGGGATGGCTCTGATGTTTTCTGGATAATGGACGTGCACCGCGGCGCGCCCGTTGGAGTTTTATGGCTTCCGAATCTTCTCCCGACGCTCCCGGCCACGCACCCCGTCCGGCCTGGCAGCGATTCCTCACCAAGTTCTTCGCGTGGACCTTCGGCGTCGCCCTGGCACTGCTGCTCGCCGGGCTCACCGTGGGCGGCGTCGCGCTGGCGGTGGCCTATCCGAACCTGCCGGACATCAGCGAGCTGGCCGACTACCGGCCCAAGCTGCCGATGCGCGTGTTCACCTCCGACGGCGTGCTGCTGGCCGAATTCGGCGAGGAGCGGCGCAACCTGACGCCGATCGGCGAGATCCCGGCGGTCATGAAGAACGCGGTGCTGGCCATCGAGGACGCCCGCTTCTATTCGCACAGCGGCGTGGACTACAAGGGCATGCTTCGCGCGGCCATCGCCAACCTGGGACGGGTGAAGAGCCAGGGCGCCTCCACCATCACCATGCAGGTGGCGCGCAACGTCTACCTGTCCTCCGAGAAGACCTTCACCCGCAAGCTCTATGAGGTGCTGCTGACGTTCAAGCTGGAACACCAGCTGACGAAGGACCAGATCCTCGAGATCTACATGAACCAGATCTTCCTGGGCAACCGCGCCTACGGGTTCGCGGCGGCCTGCGAGACCTATTTCGGCAAGCCCCTGAAGGACATCAGCATCGCCGAAGCCGCCATGCTGGCCGGGCTGCCGAAGGCGCCGTCGGCCTTCAATCCGGTCACCAACCCGTCCCGGGCGCGTTCGAGGCAGCTTTACATCATCGAACGGATGGAGGAGAACGGTTTCATCACGGCCGAGGAGGCCGAAGCGGCCAAGAAGCAGGAACTGCACGTCCGCACGGGCCTGCAGACCACGGCCGTGCGCGGCGAGTACGTGGCCGAAACCGTGCGCCAGCTGGTCTATGCCCAATACGGTGACGAGGCCTACACCCGTGGCCTGAACATCTACACCACCGTCAAGGGCAACGAACAGGAAGCGGCATATAAGGCCCTGCGCAAGGGCATCATGGATTACGAGAAGCGCCAGATCTACCGCGGCCCGGAGCGCTTCGTGGACCTGCCCGCCGACCCCAAGGAACTGGACGACGCGATCGACGACGCGCTGTCGGACCATCCGGACAACGGCGACGTGCTGGCCGCGGTGGTCCTAGACGTGAACCCCAAGAAGATCACGGCGGTGCGCGGCAACGGCGACCGCTTCGAGATCGTGGGCGCCGGCCTGGAAGCGGCCCGCTCCGGCCTGTCCGACAAGGCGACGCCCAAGATCAAGATCCGCCGCGGCGCCATCATCCGCGTGATGAAGACGCCCAAGGACACCTGGGAGATCACCCAGATTCCCGAGGTCGAAGGCGCCTTCGTCGCGCTGGACCCGCGCGACGGGTCCATCCATGCCATGGTCGGCGGCTTCGACTTCAACAAGAACAAGTTCAACCACGTCACCCAGGCCTGGCGCCAGCCGGGGTCGGGCTTCAAGCCCTTCATCTACTCCGCGGCCCTGGAAAAAGGCTTCTCCCCGACCACCATCGTCAACGACAGCCCGCTGTTCTTCGACGCCGGCGTCACCGGCGGCCAGCCCTGGGAGCCGAAGAACTACGACGGCAAGTTCGAAGGCCCGATGCCGCTGCACACGGCGCTGGCCAAGTCCAAGAACATGGTGTCCATCCGCATCCTGCAGGCGGTGGGCGCGCAGAACGCGCAGGACTGGATCACCCGCTTCGGCTTCGACGCGGACAAGCACCCGCCTTACCTGACCATGGCGCTGGGCGCCGGCTCGGTCACGCCCATGCAGATGGCCCTGGGCTATGCGGTGTTCGCCAACGGCGGCTACCGGATCAACCCCTGGCTGATCACGCGCATCACGGACCAGAAGGGCAAGCCCCTGGTGGAGAGCCAGCCGCCGCTGCTCAACGAGTCGGTGCGCGCCATCGATGCACGCAACGCCTTCGTCATGGACCGCCTGCTGCAGGAAGTGGCCCGCTCCGGCACCGCGGCGCGCACCCAGCGCGACCTCAAGCGGCCGGACCTGTACGGCAAGACCGGCACCACCAACGACTCCATCGACACCTGGTTCAACGGCTTCCACCCGACGCTGGTGGCCATCGTCTGGATGGGATACGACACGCCGCGGTCGCTGGGCGACCGCGAGACCGGCGGCGGCCTGAGCCTGCCGGTGTGGGTGAACTACATGGAGACCGCGCTCAAGGGCGTGCCGGTGATGGAGCCGGCCGCGCCCGAAGGGCTGGTGAACGTCGGCGGCGAGTGGTATTACGAGGAATACGCGCGCGGCAACGGCGTGGCCAGCCTCGGGCTGTCCGGCGGCGACACGCCCACACGCGCGGCGCCCGGCGGCTCCTCCGGCGAGCAGGCTCCCGGCGTCGCGGGGGACCGCAGCATGCAGAACTCGGGCGGCATGCCGCCGGTGGCCCCGGCGCCCGCCGACGAGCGCCGCAGCATCCTGGACCTGTTCAGGAACTAGCCAGCCGCGAAGGTGAGCGGCAGGTGGGCCTGCTCGCTCGCGTAGCGGCTCAGGTCCGCGAAGAACTCGCTGCCCTGCTTGGTGTCGCGCCAGCCGCGGCCATCCCATTTGTAGTGGTAGCCGCCCGAGCGGGCGGCCATCCACACCTCCTGCAGCGGCTTTTGCAGGTTCACGATGATCTGGCTGCCGTCCTCGAAGGTGAGCGTGACCATGCCGCCCACGCGCTGGTTGTCCACGTCCGCGTCGGTGCGCTCGTTGATCCGGTCGCAGCTCGCCTCGACGCTCGCGAGCAGGGCTTCGGCGCGGTCGAGGTACTCCAGGTCGGTCATTACAATTTCCACATGTCCGGTGTACTCCAAATTCTAGTCAGCGCCCGCGGGCGCTGCTTGTTCGCCGCAGGTGTCCTTGCCCTGCTTGCCGCCTGCGGGCAGAAAGGGCCCCTGTTCCTGTCCACGGGCGCGCAAGCCGAAGGCCGCGCGACGCTGCCGGAAACACTGAGTCCCGTGAACCGGACGGGATCCGGCACGGCCGTCGTGCCGTCCACCGCAGCGTCCAGCCTGCCGCCCACGGGCGTGGTCAACCCGGTGCGCAACTGATGACGGCCGCCCTCCTCCCCGGCGCGCCGCATCTGCACCACCGGGGCGACGCCCTCTTCCTCGAAGAAGTGGCGCTGGCCGACCTGGCCCGCGACCACGGCACGCCCTTGTTCGCGTATTCCAAAGCGTCGATGCTGTCGGCGCTGGCGGCTTACCAGCGCGGCTTCGCCGGCCGCAAGGCCAAGGTCTGCTACGCGCTCAAGGCCAACTCCTCCCTGGCGGTGCTGCAGGTCTTCGCGCGCGCCGGCTGCGGCTTCGACATCGTCTCGGGCGGCGAGCTCGAGCGCGTGCTGGCGGCCGGGGCGAAAGGCGCCGACATCATCTTCTCGGGCGTGGGCAAGACCGGCCGCGAGATGCGCCGCGCCCTCGAAGCGGGCATCCACTGCTTCAACGTCGAGAGCGAAGGGGAGCTGGAAGTCCTGAGCGGCGTCGCCGTGGAGATGGGCCTGACGGCGCCGGTGAGCCTGCGCGTGAACCCGGACGTGAACCCGCTGACGCACCCGTACATCTCCACCGGCCTGAAGGGCAACAAGTTCGGCATCGCGCACAAGGATGCCTTGCGTGCCTACCAGCGTGCCGCCGCCCTGCCGGGGCTGCGGGTGGTCGGCATCGACTGCCACATCGGCTCGCAGATCACGCAGGTGTCGCCTTACCTCGATGCACTCGACCGCGTGCTGGACCTGGTCGCGGCGATCGAGGCCGCCGGCATCCCGATCGCGCACATCGATTTCGGCGGCGGCCTGGGCATCGTCTACAACGCGGAGCAGCCCCCGGCGGCCGATGCGCTGTGGCAGCGCCTGCTGGCGCGCCTGGACGCGCGCGGCTACGGCGACCGGCAGCTGCTGATCGAGCCGGGGCGCTCGCTCGTGGGCAACGCGGGCGTCTGCCTCACGCAGGTGCTGTACCTCAAGCCCGGCGAGCAGAAGAACTTCTGCATCATCGACGCGGCGATGAACGACCTGCCGCGGCCGGCCATGTACGAGGCCTTCCACCAGATCGTCCCCCTGCGGGCGTCGGGCGCCAAGCCGGTCGCCTACGACGTCGTCGGGCCGGTCTGCGAGAGCGGCGACTGGATCGGGCGCGACCGCAAGCTCGCGGTGCAGCCGGGCGACACGCTCGCCGTGCTCTCCGCGGGCGCCTACTGCATGAGCATGGCGAGCAATTACAACACCCGCGGGCGCGCCGCCGAAGTGCTGGTGGACGGTGCACGGGTGCACGTGATCCGCGAGCGCGAGGACTTCGCGGACCAGGTGCGCAGGGAAAAGCTGCTGCCTTAACGCGTGGCGCCGCGCGCGGCGGCAGGGCTGGCGGGGCCCGCCGCCAGCCTGCGGCTCCTGGCGTGCCACACACGCCAGCCCAGCAGGACGGCGAGGATCGCGGCATACACCGCCACCTCGGCGAAGTTGTTCTTGCCCGCCCGCATCCAGAAGAAATGCAGGATGGCCAGCCCGGCGATCACGTAGACGAGCCGGTGCAGCGCCTGCCAGCGCCTGGCACCCAGGGCCTTCACCGCCCGGTTGAAGGAGGTCATTGCCAGCGGGGTGAGCAGCACGAAGGCGGCGAAACCGACCAGGATGAAGGGCCGCTTGGCGATGTCCTTGGCCATGTCGGCCACCTCGAAGCCCTGGTCGAACCACGCCCAGGTCAGGAAGTGCAGGAACGCGTAGAAGTAGGTGAACAGCCCCAGCATGCGGCGAAAGCGCTGCAGCGTGGGCAGGCCGGCCACGACGCGCACCGGCGTCACGGCCAGCGTCAGGCACAGGAAGCGCAGCGTCCAGTCACCGACGGAACGCTCGAGGTATTCGGCCGGGTTCGCACCGAGCTGGTCGGTCGCCGCGCCGTAGACGAGCCACGCGAAGGGCAGCAGCGACAGCACGAAGACGACGGGCTTGGCCGTGGGGTGCAGCAGCGCGCGGGCCGGGGTCATGGTCGGGGAGTCTCCTTGCGGTGGTGCGGCCATGATACGCAGGCGAAAAAAGGCCCGCCGAAGCGGGCCCGGGAGATCCATGCTGCCGTGCTCAGCGGGCGGTCGTGGTGCGGCGCGCGTCGATGTGGTCGTCGTGGTGCTTGCGCCCGCGCAGACCCAGCAATCCGGCGAGGCCCAGCAGGCCGATCCAGCCCATGTCGCGGTCGTGGTCGGCCGGACGGGTATCGGTGGCCTCGGGGCCGGCGCCCATCGTCTGCGTGGACGTGGAAGGCGTCGCGGTGGACTGGGTGGTGGTCGAGGTGTCCTGCGCCATCACGGGCATGGCACAGGCGGTGCCCAGGGCGATCACGGCGGCGAGTTGGGAAAGCTTCTTCATCGGAGGTAACTCCTTTGGAATCGATGAATCCATGATGGCGGGGGGGACGTGTCCCCCGGGTCGTGGGCGCCGCTGGTTGGCGTCGCCAGGGCCGGGCCAGCCATTCGCCAGTCCTACATTCCGAAACGCCGTCGGCCGTCCTACGAAAGACTTCACAAATCGGCAGCGTCCGGGGGTGGCCGACCCGGTTCGCTTACGCCTCGTCACGGCTTTGCTCCAGCCGGAAGAGCGCCGCCGGATGGGCTGTGTTCCACTCCCCGTCGATGATCAGCGGCACCGCGTGGATGTGGATCCTGGGGGGCTTGGCACTGGTGGTCCTCGTGGGCTACCTCGCCAACGCCTGGCAACGCGCGGCCAAACGGCGCGCACGCCACGCCTCCTACGCGCGCGGCAAGAACGACAGCAGCCCGCAGCCCCTGAGCAGCGCCCCCCTTCCGCTGTCCGGCGGCATCACGCCGGAGCATGCCGCCTCGATCCGCGCGCACGCGGAGCGCGCGGCGCAGAGAGACTGGAACGCGGCCCCCGCGGAGGTGCGCTACCCGTACAACAACGGCACCCCCGAATACGTGCTCTGGTACGCGACCTACCACCTGCGCATGGGGGAGCTTGCCGAGGAAGCGGAAGCCGAGGCCGCGCGCGAACGCAGCGGCGACAAACCTCAGTAGTTCTTCTTGAGGTCCATGCCGGCGTAGAGCTGCCCCACCTGCTGCTCGTAGCCGTTGAACATCAGGGTCTTGCGCTTCTTGGCGAAGAGGCCGTCCTCGCCGATGCGCCGCTCGGTCGCCTGCGACCAGCGCGGGTGGTCGACGTTCGGGTTCACGTTCGAGTAGAAGCCGTACTCGTTGGCGGCCGCCTTGTTCCAGGCCGTGCGCGGCATCTGCTCGGAGAAGCGGATCTTGACGATGCTCTTGGCGCTCTTGAAGCCGTACTTCCAGGGCACCACGAGGCGCACCGGCGCGCCGTTCTGGTTGGGGAGCACCTCGCCGTACATGCCGAAGGCAAGAAGCGTGAGCGGGTTCATGGCTTCGTCCATGCGCAGGCCTTCGGCGTACGGCCAGTCCAGCACGCGCGAGCCCACGAAAGGCATGGTCTTGGGATCCGCGAGCGTGAGGAACTCGACGAACTTCGCATTGCCCAGGGGCTCGGCCTTCTCGACCAGTTTCGCCAGCGGATAGCCCACCCACGGGATCACCATCGACCAGCCTTCGACGCAGCGCAGGCGGTAGATGCGCTCCTCCATCGGTGCGAGCTTGAGCAGGTCGTCGATCCCGAACTTCGCCGGCTTCTTCACCAGGCCTTCGACTTCCACGACCCAGGGGCGCGTCTTGAGCGTGTGCGCGTTCTGTGCCGGATCGGCCTTGTCGGTGCCGAACTCGTAGTAGTTGTTGTAGCTGGTCGCGTCCTTGTACTCGGTGAGCTTCTCCATGGTGACCGCGCCCGGGACGGTGGAGCGCACGCCCGCCAGGGCGGCGAGCTTGCCAGGCCGCTGGACCTGCTGGGCGAGCGCCTCCCGCTGCGCCCAGGTGGCGAGCGCGGCGCCGGCGGCACCGGTGGCCATCCACTTGAGCATCGTGCGGCGGTCCTCGTAGACCGTGCGCGGCGTGATCTCGCTCGTGATCGGGTGCGTGAAGCCGTCGCGGCCGGTTCGGATCAGCATGGAGTCTCCCTGGTTGAAGCTTTGCCTACTCGCCTGTACGCAGCACGGCGGCCGCTGGATGCAGGAACCTAGAGTTCGCCGTAGCTGTGCAGGCCGGACAGGAACATGTTCACGCCGAGGAAGGCGAAGGTGGTGACCGCGAGGCCGACCAGCGCCCACCAGGCGGACACGTTGCCGCGCAGCCCCTTCATCAGGCGCATGTGCAGCCAGGCGGCGTAGTTCAGCCAGACGATCAGCGCCCAGGTCTCCTTCGGGTCCCAGCTCCAGTAGCCGCCCCAGGCCTCGGCCGCCCACAACGCGCCCAGCACCGTGGCGATGGTGAAGAAAGCGAAGCCCACCGCGATGGACTTGTACATGACGTCGTCCAGCACCTCCAGCGAGGGAAGGCGCTCGGCGATGCGGCGCCGGCCGAACAGGATGCCGCCGACGATCAGGGTGGAGACGCCGAAGTACATCAGCCAGTAATTGAGGCTCCCTTCGACGTTGCGGCGGAACACCATCGGCAGCACCGTGAGCCCCACGCCCAGCAGGAACAAGGGCGCCAGCCTGGCCCAGTGCGTCTCGCCCGCATGCTGCTTGACGAGGTAGGCGAAGGCCACCATCGCCGCCAGCGAGAAAGTGCCGTAGCCGATGAAGTTGGCCGGCACGTGCAGCTTCATCCACCAGCTCTTGAGGGCCGGCACCAGCGGCTGGATCTCGTGGGCCTCGCGCGCGAACGAGTACCAGAGCAGGAAGCCGACCGCGGCGCTCACCACCAGCATCACGAAGGCGCCGACGGCGCGGGTGCCGTACTGCTGCTCGAAGTACAGGTAGAAGGCGGTGGTCATCCAGCAGAAGAGGACGAACACCTCGTAGAGGTTGCTCACCGGGATGTGGCCGATGTCCGCGCCTATGAGGTAGCTCTCGTACCAGCGCACCATGGTCCCGATCAGCGCCATGCCCACGGCCACCCACGCCAGGCGCGAGCCGATCGCCTCCATGGCGGAGGCCTGGCCGCGCGAGAACATGCCGATCCAGTAGAACACGGTGCTCATGACCAGCAGCACCGCCATCCAGAGGATCGCGGACTGGCTGGAGAGGAAGTACTTGAGCCAGAACACGCTCTCGGCACGCGCGAGCTCGCCCTGGTAGGAGGCGATGGCCAGCAGCGCGCAGCCCGCCACCACCAGCATCAGCGTGCGCAGCGGCTTCCAGAACCAGCCCAGCCAGATGCCGGCCGGCATGGCCGCGAACAGGATTCCTTTTTCGTACACGTCCATGTACGCCTGGTACTTGCCGAAGGCGTAGACGCCTCCCGCGACCACCACCAGCGCGAACAGCCAGTCGAACCAGCTGCGGCGCGAGAAAAAGCCCTCGTCCAGCGTGAGGGTCGTCGTCGTGGCGGTAGTCATCGCTTGTCTCCCAGGAGCCGGTCTCGCAGCCGTTCGAATTCGCGGTCCACGTCCAGCAGCTTGCGATTGCTGGAGAGGGCCATGCGGGCCCGCGCGCCGCTTGCCGCGGGACTGAGCCACACCCACAGGCGCCGCTCGCGCACATAGAGCATGGCAAAAACGCCCAGGATCAGCAAGGCGCAGCCCAGATAGACGATGTAGTGACCGGGGGAACGGGTCACCTGGAACACGCTCGCCTGCACCTGCTTGAAGTCCTTGAGCTCGAAGGCCATGGGCGCCGGATAGGCGTAGGCGTCGCTCAGGGCCAGCACCGACTGCGTGAGGAAGGCCTGCGTGCGCTCGTCGGCCGGCATGGGCGCCAGGCCCGCCTGCTGCCGGCTCAGCTGGGCCAGCTCGAACAGCGCGCCGTTGAGGATGCGCACCAGCACCTCGCCCGCGCGCGGCCGCTCGGCCGCGGGCACGTTGGCGTCGATGAATTCCGAAATCGCCTGCAGGCCGCCCGGGGCCTTGCCCGGCGCCGTTTCCGCTCCGGCGAAGAGCGCCAGCGCCCGCGCCGTGGAGGCGAACAGCTGCTGCGCCAGTTCCGGCCGCGAAGGGTCGGTCGCTTCGCCCGCGTACTTGCGCACCGCCTTCTCGCGCAGGGCTGCATCGCCCAGCGCGGCACGCAGGCGCAGGAAGCCTTCCATGCCGCCGGCCTCGTCGGTGGGCACGCGCATGTAGCGGAAGTTCTCCGCCGGCGTCTCGCGCATGCCCAGCAGGTAGACCGGCACGCCTTCGCCCAGGTCCACGGGCAGCATGTAGTTGTGGAATTCGCGCGCCTGGCCGGCCGCGTCGCGCAACTTGTAGGTGATGCTCGGGCCGACGTTGCGCAGCGCCTTCTTGTCCTTGGTCTTGTTGGCGGCACCCAGCCGCGCGTCCAGCGACGCACCCAGGTCCACCTTGCGCACGTCGGCACCGCTGTCGGAATTGCCGGCCAGGTTCTCCACGTTCATCACGCGCAGGCCGGTGTATTCCAGCGTCATCTTCTGCGCCTGCGCGGAGCTGCCCCGCGTGAGCTCGGTGGAACCCCCGATGGTGCCCTGCACCTCGAAGCTGCGGTTGCTGCCGTCCAGGGGCACGGCCTTGAGCGTCACGCTGGAGCCCCCGTCGTCGAAACTGGACTGGTAGATCTCCACGCCCCGGTGCGACACCGGGTGGTTCACTTCCACGCGCGCCGGGATGGCCTGCCCGGTCTCGCGGTCGTGGATCACGATGTCGCTCGCGAACAGCTTGGGCATGCCGGTGGAATAGTGTTCCACCACGAACTTCTTCAGCTCGATCGAGAACGGCAGCTCCTGCAGCAGGATGCCGTCGGACTGGCTGAGGATCGCGGTGGACGACTGGGTGCCCTCGGCCACCATCAGGTTGGCGCGGTAGGTGGGGTTGTTCGTCGCCAGCCGGTGTTGCGCCGGCACCTGCGAGATCAGCCCGCCGCCGCGATACGGCTCCTTGCCCCCCAGCCACATCTGGGCGCGCACGATCAGGTCGCCATCGAGCAGGCCGCCCAGGCACACCAGCACGATGGCGCTGTGCGCACAAAGGTAGCCCACCTTGTTCAGGCCGCCCGTGCGCGCCGCCACCATCCAGCCCTCGCCCCGCTGCTGCAGCTTGACCTTCCAGCCCGCCTTGGCGAGCGCGGAACCGATGCGATGCGCCTCCGCCTCGGGCGCCTGCGCCAGCGGCCCTTCGGCGCGGTGGTGGAACGCCAGCAGCGCGCTTTCGCGGATGTTCTCCTTGACCGTGCGCAGGTCCACCAGGATCTTGGGGGCGTTGCGGGCGATGCACAGGGAGGTGCTCACCACCAGGAAGGCCAGGATCAGCAGGAACCACCAGGCGCTGTAGACGGTGTTCAGCCGGATCGCCAGGAACAGCTCGGCCCAGAACGGTCCGAACTGGTTCACGTAGTTGGACGAGGGCTCGTGCTGCTTGAGCACGGTGCCGATCACCGACGCGATGCAGATCACCGTCAGCAGGGCGATCGCGAAGCGCATCGACGAAAGGAGCTCGACCAGCGGGCGCGAGCGTTCCGGGTCGCGCGCGGTCTGGGGCTCGGCGGTGAGGGTCGTCATCGGTTCCAAAACGAAAAAGGCGGGAGCCCTCGCGAGGCACCCGCCCGTTCTTGGTCTCGCTGGTGAGCTTTTAGTTCAACAGCAGGCCTCAATCAACGCAAGCCGGCAATGTAGTCCGACACGGCGCGGATCTCGCGGTCGTTGAGCTTGGTGGCGATCTGCGCCATCTGCGGGCTGTTCTTGCGGATGCCGTCGCGGAACGCCACCAGCTGGCTGGCAGTGTAGTCGGCGTGCTGGCCGGACAGGCGCGGGTACTGGGCCGGGATGCCGGCACCGTTGGGGCTGTGGCAGCCGGCGCAGGCCGGCAGCTGGCGGTTCTGCAGGCCGCCGCGGTAGATCTTCTCGCCCAGCGACACCAGCTCCTTGTCCTTGGCGAAGCCCGGCTTGGACTTCTGCGTGCCCAGGTAGGCGCCGATGTTCTTCATGTCCTGGTCGGTCAGCTGCGCCGCGAAACCCTGCATGATCGGGTTCTGGCGCTTGCCGGCCTTGAACTCCTGCAGCTGCTTGACGATGTAGTCCGGGTGCTGCTGCGACAGCTTGGGGTTCGCGGGGGTGCCGGAGTTGCCGCCGACGCCGTGGCAGGCCACGCACACGGTGGCGAACTTGGCGTCGCCCGCAGCCGGGTCGGCCTTGACCGGCGCCGCCGTGGCTTCGACCGCATTGGGACCGGGCGCGGCGGGCGTCGCAGCGGCGGCGCCCGGAGCCGGCGCGGAGCTCGACGCCTGCGGCGGCGCCACCGTCAGCCCGGAGGCACCGGGAGCGGCGGCACTGGCGGCGGATTCCGGGGCGCTGGCGGCGGGCTGCTGGGCCCAGTTCGGCAGCGCGGACGCGGCCAGTACGGCGGCCAACAGCAGGAGAGCAGGCGTCTTGATCACGTTTCTTTGTTTATGGGGCGCAAAACCCGAGGATTCTACAATGCCGCTCCTCGCCCTCTCCCCTTCCCCATGAGCACTTCCCCCGCGGCACTGCAGGCTGTTGCCTGGCTGCACACTGCCCGCTTCCTCACCACCGCGCCCCGGCTGGAGCACCTGCCTGCGCTGGAAGTGCCCGAAATCGCCTTCGTCGGCCGCTCCAATGCGGGCAAGTCCACCAGCATCAACGTGCTGACGCAGCAAAAGCGCCTGGCCTTCGCCTCCAAGACCCCGGGCCGCACCCAGGCCATCAACCTGTTCTCCCTGGGCAAGCAGGGCGTGACCGACGCGGTGCTGGCCGACCTCCCCGGCTACGGCTACGCCGCCGTGCCCAAGGCGGACAAGGCCCGCTGGCAGCAGGTGATGGCCAACTACCTGGTCACGCGCGAGAACCTCACCGGCGTGGTCATGCTGGTCGATCCGCGCCACGGCCTCACCGAGCTGGACGAGATCCTGCTGGAGGTCATCCGCCCGCGCGTGGAGGAAGGCCTGAAGTTCCTCGTGCTCCTGACCAAGGCCGACAAGCTGAACCGGTCCGAGCAGAACAAGGCGCTGTCCATCGCGCGACTGCAGACCGGCGGCGGCGAGGTGAAACTGTTCTCCGCCCTCAAGCGGCAAGGCGTGGAGGAAGCTTCGCTCCTCCTGTGGAACTGGACGCACCCGCAGCCGGAACCGGCGGACCCGGAACCGTCCTGAACGCCGACTGGCGGGCACAAGGCGCGCGCGCCGGAATGCACAGCACGGAGGTTTCCCGATGGCGATCCAGACCTGGCAGCAGGCCCTCCCCCACGGCATCACCCTGAGTTGCCGCGCCGCCGGCGAGCGCGGCCGCCCGGTGCTGCTGTTCCTGCATGGCTTCCCGGAGGCCGCCTTCATCTGGGACGCGCTGCTGGAACATTTCGCGCAGCCGGCCAACGGCGGCTACCGCTGCGTCGCGCCCAACCTGCGCGGCTACGAGCAGTCCTCCCAGCCGGCCGACGTGTCGCTGTACCGGGCCAAGCACCTGGTGCAGGACCTCGCCGCGCTGGCGGACGTCGAAAGCGAAGGCGCGCCGCTTGCGTGCCTGGTCGCGCACGACTGGGGCGGTGCGGTCGGCTGGAACTTCGCCAACCAGCTGCCGCGGCGCATCCAGAGGCTGGCGATCATCAACTCGCCGCACCCGGGCACCTTCCTGCGGGCCCTGAAGGAAAGCCAGGCCCAGCGCGAGGCCAGTGCGTACATGAACTTCCTGGTCCGCCCGGACGCGGAGGCTTTGCTGCGCGAGGACGGCTACCGGCGCCTGCTGGCGTTCTTCACGCACGCGGGCCCCGCTCCCTGGCTGACCGAGGAGGTGAAAGCCCGCTATCGCGCGGTCTGGGACGCCAGCCTGGGCGGCGGCCTGAACTGGTACCGCGCCTCGCCGCTGCGGCCGCCGCGCGACGGCGAGCCGGGGGCGTCGGCCATCACGCTGCCGCGCGAGATGCTCACCATCGCTGTCCCCACGCTGGTGCTGTGGGGGCTGCGGGACACGGCGCTGCTGCCGGAGCTGGTCGACGGGCTGGAGGAGTACATCCCGCAGCTCACGCTGGAAAAGGTGCCCGATGCGTCGCACTGGATCGTGCACGAGCAGCCGCAGCTGGTGATGGAGCGGCTGGCGGCGTTCCTGCGCTGAGGGGCACGGCGGTCGGCCCCGGGCCGCATTCGCCGCGGACTCAATACACCGGCGGCTCTCCGGGCGGCCGCGTCTTGAAGCGCTTGTGCACCCAGTAGTACTGGGACGGCATCTCGTCGATCCAGGACTGCAGCCGCAGGTTCATCAGCGCGGTGTCCGCTACCGCGTCGCGCGTGGGGAAATCGGCCCAGGCGTCCAGCACCCGCACTTCGTAGCCCGTGGACGTCAGCCGCGTGATCAGCGGCACCACCTTCGCGCGGCCCAGGCGGGCGAAGCGCGACAGCGAAGGGATGGTGGCGGCCGGCACGCCGTAGAAGGGCACGAAGATGGAATCCTCGGCCCCGAAATTCATGTCCGGCAGCAGGTACAGCACGCCGCCCTCGCGCAGGGCGGCAATGATGTCCCGCACGCCTTCGGACCGGCTCATGGGCCGCGCGTCGCCGAAACGGAAGCGGCCCTTGAGCACCCAGGCATCGATCACCGGGTCGCTCTGGCGCGTGTAGATGCCCACGAAGCGCCTGGGCACCTGCTGCCCCATCGCCGTCACGCCCGCGTCCAGGCCGACGAAATGGGGGCAGAACAGGATCGTCGCCTGCTGCCCCTCCAGTTCGTGCACCGCACCGGTCAGCGCGATCCGGCGCCGGATCACCTCGGGACGGCCATGCCAGAGCCAGGCCCGGTCGAACCAGGCCTGCGCCACGTGCACGAAGACTTCGCGTGCGACGCGCCTGCGCTCGGCCTCGCTCCAGTGCGGAAAGCACAGGCGCAGGTTCACGTCGACCACCTTGCGGCGCGAAGCGACCAGCGCGTAGAGCAGCAGTCCGACCCCGTGGCCGAAGGCGCGGATCCACGCGAGCGGCAGCGGCGCGATCGCGCGCATGAAGAGGATGCCCAGGCGGCTCATCATGCGGCCGGCTCCTCGCGTGGCTGCTTGTAGCGCGCGTAGCCCCAGAGGTATTGCCGCGGGCCGTCGCGCACCAGGCCTTCCATGGCCGCATTCACCTGCTTCGCCGCCTGGAGGGGATCCTCCGCGAGCTCGCCTTCCCAGGCGCGCAGGTGCACGGTGTAGCCCCGCCCGCGCGGCAGGCGCTCGCCCCAGGCGAGCAGCACCGCCGCGCCGGCCTGGCGTGCGAGCCGCGCCGGCAAGGTCATGGTGTAGGCGTCCTTGCCGAAGAACGGCGCCCACACGCCCAGACCTTGCGGCGGCACCTGGTCCGGCAGCAGTCCCACCGCCTCGCCGGCCTTGAGCGCACGCAGCATCTGCCGCACGCCGGCCAGCGTGGTGGGCACGGCCGCCATGTCGGGCCGCACGCGCGAGGTGGCGACGAGGTCCCGCAACCAGGCCTTGCGCGCCGGCCGGTACAGCACCGTGATGCGGCCGAAGCGCGCTGCATACGCCTGCGCCGTGACCTCGAAGCAGCCCAGGTGTGGCGTGAGGAACACGATGCCGCGCCCTTGTGCACGCAGGCGCACGATGAGGTCCGAGCCGTCCCAGCGCACGGCCGCGGGTTTGCCGAACCACAGGCGCGGGATCTCCATCACCAGCTTGCCCGCTTCGGCCACGGCGCCACGCACCTGCGCGAAGCGGTAGCCCGCCTGAGCCAGGTTGGCGAGAAAACGGCGGCGGTAGGTAGGCGACAGCAGGAAGGCCAGCCAGCCGACGGCCGTGCCGGCAAGGTGCAGCAGCGGCAAGGGCCACCCGGACAGCAGTTGGAAGAGGCGTTTCACGCGCGTTAGAATTTGGGGGTCGCCGAGTTATGGAACTACTTGCAGGGCGACGTTAAAGAATTCTGCTAAAGCGTTCGCCCAAGCTCCGGCAGAAGGCAACGCCCTCTGCAAGCAAACCAACGGAGTGTATTCAATGGCGAACGATTTCCTTTTCACGTCCGAGTCGGTCTCGGAAGGCCACCCCGACAAGCTCGCGGACCAGGTCTCCGACGCGATCCTCGACGCGATCTTCACGCAGGACCCCCGCAGCCGCGTCGCGGCCGAGACCCTGGCCAACACCGGCCTGGTGGTGCTCGCCGGCGAGATCACCACCAACGCGCACGTCGACTACATCCAGGTCGCGCGCGACACGATCAAGCGCATCGGCTACGACAACACCGAGTACGGCATCGACTACAAGGGCTGCGCGGTGCTGGTGGCGTACGACAAGCAGTCGAACGACATCGCCCAGGGCGTGGACCACGCCTCCGACGACCACCTGAACACCGGCGCCGGTGACCAGGGCCTGATGTTCGGCTACGCCTGCGACGAGACGCCCGTGCTGATGCCGGCGCCGATCTACTACGCGCACCGGCTGGTGGAGCGGCAGGCGCAGCTGCGCAAGGACGGCCGCCTGCCCTTCCTGCGCCCCGATGCGAAGTCGCAGGTGACGATGCGCTACGTCGACGGCAAGCCGCACAGCATCGACACCGTGGTGCTGTCCAGCCAGCACAGCCCCGAGCAGAGCGACGGCAAGCACATGAAGGCCTCCTTCGTCGAGGCGGTGATCGAGGAGATCATCAAGCCGGTGCTGCCCAAGGAGTGGCTGAAGGAAACCCGCTACCTGATCAACCCGACCGGCCGCTTCGTCATCGGTGGCCCGCAGGGCGACTGCGGCCTGACCGGCCGCAAGATCATCGTCGACACGTACGGCGGCGCCTGCCCGCACGGCGGCGGTGCCTTCTCCGGCAAGGACCCGTCCAAGGTGGACCGTTCCGCGGCCTACGCGGCACGCTATGTCGCCAAGAACATCGTCGCGGCCGGCCTGGCCAAGCAGTGCCAGATCCAGGTCGCCTACGCCATCGGCGTCGCCAAGCCGATGAACGTGACCGTCTACACCGAAGGCACGGGCGTCATCCCGGACGACCGGATCGCCTCGCTGGTGCACGACCACTTCGACCTGCGTCCCAAGGGCATCATCCAGATGCTGGACCTGCTGCGCCCGATCTACTCGAAGACCGCGGCCTACGGCCACTTCGGCCGCGAAGAGCCCGAATTCACCTGGGAGCGCACGGACAAGGCGCAGGCGCTGCGTGCAGCGGCCGGCCTCAAATGAGGCCGGCAGGGGCGTAACCCCGTCCTGCGCTTTGCGGGCAGCGATGTGACGTGGCCACACAGGCTTGCCGCGCTGCGTGCAGCGGGCGGCCTGAGGCACCAGGAAGACCAAGGCGGCGTCGGTGCCGCCTTTTTTCATCAACGCAGACGACGCCGCCCGCAACCGTCAAGCCGGCGATCGCGCGTCGGCGTCGGCGTTTCTCGCCCTCCTGTCCACGGACAGCGGCGGCGTGCGAGGCAAACGGACGCAGAACGTCGTGCCGTCGTCGTTGGACGTGACTTCGACGGAGCCGCCGTGGGCCGTGGCGATCTCCTTCGTGATGTACAGGCCCAGGCCCAGACCGGACGATCCCGTGCGCCGCTCCGCTTCGGTCATCGATGGCTGGCGCAGCGGAGAGAACAGGTTTTCCCTCGACTCCGCAGAGATCGGCGCGCCTTCGTTGTGGACCTGCACACTCACGCCGGCGCCTTCGCCTTTCACGACGACGTAGACCGGGCGCTGCGCAGCCCCGTGCTGGACGGCATTGGCGATGAGGTTGGCCAGCATCTGGCCCACGCGCGCCGCATCCCAGCGGCCGGCCAGGTCACCCTCGCAGGTCAGGACGATCGTGCTGTCGGGATGCAGCGTGGCGACTTCGCTCACGATGTTCTGCGTGACCTCGGCGAAATCCGCCGGGGCCGGCGTGATGGGCAGCGCCACGCCGAACGCCGTCTGCGTGAAATCGAGAATGTCCCTGACCATGCGCTTCATCCGCTCCGCGGCGGTGAGGATGCGCGCCACGGATTTCGTCTGCGCACCGGTGAGGGTGTCGGCCCGCAGCAGGTAGTGCGCGCTCATGTGGACCACACCCAGCGGCGTGCGCAGGTCGTGTCCCAGCACGCCCAGCAGCAGATTGCGCGACTCGTCGACCTTCTTCGAGTAGAACGAAGTCGACTCGGAGAGCGCCTGGTCCATGCTCTCGCCGAAGCGCGTGAGTTCGTCCAGGGTCTCGCGGTCCGCCTGTTGAAACTGGTTGGTCCACGTGCGGATGACGGAGGCGCGCAGCGCCCGGAACTCCGACACCAGGTGGTCCAGCGAGAAGCCTTGCTGGAAGCGCTGGGCGGCGTGCTCCCGCGCGATGCGCGTGATCTCGGGAGCGTTGTCCGGCTTTTTTCCCTCGGACTTGTCGTGGGTGGCCTGCGAGCCTTGCGGTCGCGCGACGTCGGTCGCGATCGCGAGCAGGAGAATCCGCGCGTGGTCCGCCAGTTCCGCGTGCGTGAAGGCGTGCGACGGCGGCAGCCTCGCCTGGGCGAACTTGACCCAGGCCTCGACGAGGGTGCCGACGTTTTCCTCGATGTACACACAGATGTTCATGGTTATTCGTTCGCGCCGGGTTGCCTGCGAAACAAGGGACGCAGCGCCACGAAAACCGCGACCGCGACGATCGCGGATCCGGCCATGACGTTCCAGAATTCAGCGACGGCAAAGGCGACCGCCAGGAGGACGACGGCCAATCGGAGGTGTTTCTCCCAGGGACGGTGCATCTGTTTTGTGCCTTCGCACGCGCGGGGCCGGGTCGGCGTGAACGCATGCAGCGGCCGTCCCATCCTACTGCGGTTGCAGGAAGAAAAGCGTGCAGCGGCGCCAACGTTTTTCCCGCGGGGCATGCCTGCCGGCCGCACGAACACGGACAGGGAGCTCGCGCTTCCTGCTTTTCGAGTGGCGACGTCCCGCGTTACTGCACGCTGGCCGTCTGCTGGCGGTCGTAGTCCTGCCGCTTCAGGGACAGGTAGCTCGCGCGGTCCATCTCGTGCAGCTGGCGGGGATAGCGTTCCGTGGCGCTGAACCACTGGTTGATGCGCTTGTCCACGCGCTCGGCCTGGGGCGCGTTCATCGTGTCCAGGTAGGCGTCGATGGCCAGGTAGTAGCGCATCGCGTTGCGCTCCACCGCACCGCGCAGGCCGTCGGCCGTGAAGCCCGCCTTGTTGGCGCCCGCGGTCGCGAGGTACGCCTGCATCGCGAACTTGCCGGCGCCGCCGTAGGCATACGCATAGTTCATGTGCATGAAGGTCTTGCCGCCGTCCAGCGGCACTGCCTCCACGTTCACGCGGTAGTCGCGCGTGCCGAACGGGCCCTGCCCCGCGTTCAGGCGCGTCGACAGGTAGTCGCTGCCGGCCGCGCCCGGATTGAACGCGAACGCGATCGGGTAGGTCTGGTCGATCGGCGAGTTCGCCTTGCGGCCGATGCGCAGCGTGAGCGCATTGCCGCTGGCACGGCAGCCCTTGGTATTGAAGGGCAGCAGCATGATGTCGCACCAGGCGTTCGGGTCCTGCAGCGCCTCCTTCACCTGGTCGAACGGGTGGTCCAGTACCGCGTACACGTCGCCCTGCAAGGCGTTGTTGCCTTCGGCCGAATCGATGTAAAGCTGCTTGCCGTACGAGTTGTTTGCCAGTTGCGGCTTCAGCTCGGTGTAGCGGCCTCGCAGGCCGCCGGCATCGGCGTGCGCAGCGGCGCAGCCCAGGGCCAGGAGGCAGGCGGCGCCGACGCCGGTCATCCAGCGTGCGAATCCGATGGTGGGCTTCATGCGTGTTTCCTGTGGGGGTCGGCTTCCTCGATGTGCGAAGCCTCGGCTGGTTCGGTGCCGGTTCCGGTGGTCTCCGACTCCTCCTCCAGGAAGGCCTGGACGTCGAGCTGGATGCCGCCCATGAACAGCGAATGGGGCGCCACCTCGTACACATACTTGCCGCGCGGCTGGAGCACCAGCCGCAGGCGCAGCCTGGGATTCTCGACACCCTCCCAGGCGCGGATCAGCCGGGTGCGCACCAGGTTGTCCGGGCACTGCAGCGACTTGAGCTTGTGGTAGTTGGTCGACAGGCTCACCGCGTCCAGGTACCAGGGCGACTGCTTGTTGCGCGCCAGCAGGTTCGCGGACAGGTCCACTTCCAGCGTCAGCAGGTTGTCGTCGACAACCTCCAGCACCAGGTTGCGTCCGAGCAGGCCGCCGTTCGACTCCCCGTACTTGTACGTGAGGTGCAGGTGGGAAGGCGTTTTGCGCAGCGAATATTTCATGGGCATCACCCGTTGGGCACAGCCTGATGCAGCATTCGCGGCGCGAGTGTAGGACGGCGTTGCAAATGGCTGTGCGTGCGCTCAGCCGCCGGCGCCTCGCGCGCCCGCGCACGACGATTCCTACAGGCGATGCCGGGGTTTGGCGCACACGCCGGATGGGCCAGCGTCCCAAGATGAGAGGGAACCTTTCCCTCGAACACATAAGGAGCTGACATGGCTGCTGAAGAACGCGAAGAACGCGACCTGAACCGCGATCCCATCACCGACGAACCGGGTGCGCACCCGATCGGCACGGGCCTCGGCGCGGCGGGCGGCGCAGTGGCCGGCGCGGCTGCCGGCGCAGTGGCCGGCCCGATCGGCGCCGCTGTCGGCGGCGTGGTCGGTGCCGTGGTCGGCGGGCTCGCCGGCAAGGCCGCCGGCGAAGCCGTGAACCCCACGGCGGAAGAAGCCTTCTGGCGCGAGAACTACGACAAGCAGCCGTACTACGAGAAGGGCCGCAGCTTCGACGACTACAGCCCCGCCTACCGCCTCGGCCTGTCCGGTCGCGAGCGTTACCAGGACTCCTGGGACACGGCCGAGCCCCGCCTCGCTTCCGAATGGGAGACCGGCTCGCGCGGCTCCTCCTCGCTGGACTGGCAGCGTGCCAGCCCCGCGTCGCAGGCCGCGTGGAAGCGCGCCGACGAGCAATACCGCAGCTACGCCCCGAGCAGCACCAACATGGCGGCCAGCGGCGGCGCCAACGGCATGATGGCCAACGTCGGCGGCACCGGCGCGGGCGGCTCCGGCGCTGCCGTGGGTGCGATGCAGCAGGCCGGCAACAACGACGGTGACCGCGGCGACGTGGCCGACGTGCTCAAGGACCTGGTCGAGTGCTGCAAGGACGGCGAGTACGGCTTCCGCGAGTGCGCCGAGCAGGCCAAGCGCGAGGACCTCAAGTCCACCTTCCTGCAGCGCGCCGACGACTGCCGCCGCGGGGCCCAGGAGCTCAACGAGTGCCTGCGCCGCTACGGCTCGCAGACCGAGGACGGCGGCAGCGCGATGGGCGCCATGCACCGTGGCTGGGTGTCGATCAAGTCCAAGCTGACCACCTACGACGACAAGGCGGTGCTGGAGGAAGCCGAGCGCGGCGAGGACAACGCCAAGGCGCGCTACACGAAGGCCCTGCAGAAGAACCTCCCGGCCGACGTGCGCCAGGTGGTGGAGCGCCAGTACCAGGGCGTGCAGCGCAACCACGACCAGGTGAAGATGCTGCGCGACCAGTTCCGCGCCACCTGACGCGTTGAGCGTCGGGCCGACAGCGGCGGGCGTGGATTCGCCTTACGCTAGCCGCTGTTTGCCCCACCCTCAACCCCGACGCGAGATGGCCGACAAGACCGCCCTCAAGACCTACCGCGACAAGCGCAACTTCGACGCGACGCCAGAACCCGCCGAGGGCGGCGAGGCGAACGAGGGCGCGCGCAGCTTCGTGATCCAGAAGCACTGGGCCACCCGGCTGCACTACGACTTCCGGCTGGAGCTGGAAGGCACCATGAAGAGCTGGGCCGTTCCCAAGGGCCCCAGCTACGACCCGAACGACAAGCGCATGGCGATGCCCACCGAGGACCATCCCATCGCCTACAACCGCTTCGAAGGCACCATCCCGCCCGGCAACTACGGCGCGGGCAAGGTGATCATCTGGGACAAGGGCACCTGGATCCCGCTGGAAGACCCGCACAAGGGCTGGCGCGACGGCAAGCTCAAGTTCGAACTGCGCGGACACAAGATGCACGGCCACTGGACGCTCGTGCGCATGAAGGGCCGCGACAACCGCGGCAAGGACCCCTGGCTGCTGATCAAGGAGCGTGACGCGTTCGCGCGCCCCGCCAGCGAGTTCAGCCTGGTCGACGAGATGCCCGACTCGGTGCAGTCGCTGGCCGACCGCCCCGAAGCGCTCGCCACCCCGGGCACGGCCACGGCGCAGGCCGCCGCGGCGCCCGCCGGCTCCGGCCCACCCGAAGGTGCGCGTCGCGAGAAGCTGCCCGACACCTTGCAGCCCGAACTGGCCGTACTCGTCGACGAGTCGCCGGCGCGTCCTGAAGACTGGGTGTTCGAGATCAAGTTCGACGGCTACCGCATGCTCGCCCGCGTCGAGGGCGGCGAGGTGCTGCTGGTCACGCGCAACGGCAACGACTGGACCTCGCGCCTGCCCGGCCTGGTGAAGGCCTTGCGCGCCATGGAGCTTCCGGACGGCTGGTACGACGGCGAGATCATCATGCCGGGCAAGGACACGCCGGCGGACTTCCAGGCGCTACAGGGTGCGTTCGACAGCAAGCGCACCGAGCAGATCGTCTACTACCTGTTCGACCTGCCGTTCTGCGCCGGCTACGACCTGCGCGACGTGCCGCTCACCGAGCGGCGGGCGGTGCTGCAGCGCATCTGCGAACGCAAGCCCCACCCCAACGTGCGCTTCAGCGCGGTGTTCGACGTTGCACCGCAGGAGATGCTCGACTCCGCCTGCCGCCTGGGCCTCGAAGGCGTGATCGCCAAGCGGCGCGACTCCGCCTACGTGGGCCGCCGCTCCAGCGACTGGATCAAGCTCAAGTGCAAGCTGCGCCAGGAGTTCGTGATCGGCGGCTGGACCGACCCCAAGGGTTCGCGCACGGGCGTCGGCTCGCTGCTGCTGGGGGTGCACGGGGACGACGGCAAGCTGCGCTACGCGGGCAACGTCGGAACCGGCTTCAACGAACAGACCTTGCGCGACCTGCGCAAGCGCCTCGATGCGCTGGCCGCGCCGCGCAAGTCCTTCGACGCCGGCACCGGCCTGCCGCGCGATGCGCACTGGGTGAAGCCCGAGCTGGTGTGCGAAGTGTCCTTCGGCGAATGGACGCGCGACGGCAAGATCCGGCACTCCGTCTTCCACGGCCTGCGCACCGACAAGCCGGCCGACGCGGTGGGCGAGGAGCCGGTGCTGCACGAACCGCCGCCCGACCAGCCCGCCGCCAGGCCCAAGCGCGCCGTCGCGAACAAGGCCGCTGCCACGGCGCCCGCCGCCGCGCCGGCGGCCAGCACGCCTTTGCCCTCGACCTTGCGCATCAGCAACCCCGACCGCATCGTCGACGCGCAAAGCGGCATCACCAAGATGCAACTGGTGCGCTACTACGCACTCGTGGCGCCGCTGATGATGCCGCACCTGGAGGACCGCCCCATCGCGATGGTGCGGGCGCCCGACGGCGTCGAAGGGCAGCTGTTCTTCCAGAAGCACCTGGACCGCTACAAGATGGCGGGGGTCGAGCCGCTCGACCCGGACATCTTTCCCGGCCACCCGCCGATGGTGAAGATGGCGACGGCGGAGGGCCTCCTGTCCGCGGCGCAGATGAACGTGGTGGAGGTGCACACCTGGAACGGGGTGGTGAAGACCATCGACCGCCCCGACCGCATGACCTTCGACATCGACCCGGGCGAAGGCGTCACCTGGGCGCAGATCCAGGAAGCCGCCACGCTGGTGCGCACCATGCTCGACGAGCTGCAGCTGCCCTGCTTCCTCAAGACCAGTGGCGGCAAGGGCCTGCACCTGGTGGTGCCGCTGAAGCCGCGCCTGGACTGGGACACGGTCAAGGACTTCTCGCAGGCGGTGGTGCAGCACCTGTCGCGCACCCTGCCCGATCGCTTCGTCGCCAAGAGCGGGGCGAAGAACCGGGTCGGCCGCATCTTCATCGACTACCTGCGCAACGGCTACGGCGCGACCACGGTGTGCGCGTGGTCCGCGCGGGCGCGCCCGGGGCTGGGCATCTCGGTGCCGGTGCGCTGGGACGAGCTGGCGGCGCTCAAGGGCGGCGCCCACTGGACCGTCGCCACCGCGCACCAACGGCTGGACGAGGGCAACGCACCCTGGGCCGACTACGAGAAAAGCCGCGCCCTGCTGGAAGCGGCCATGGACAAGCTGGGGTTCGCCCGCCCCTAGGCGGGCGGAAGGCGCAGCAGCACCACGGCGCCCTGGCGCTCGAGCTGCACGCCCTCGGCGCCGGCGAGCGCGGCGAGATCGCTCCACGCGATCTTGCGGTAGCCGGCGTCGGCGGCGATGCCCTTGTCGTCCTGCGTGGGTCGCACGAGCACCGAGAGCACGATGTCCTTGCCCTCCGCCGCGGCGCCCAGCACCAGCTCGGCGGGCGCCGGCTGGTGGTCGGTGCAGTGCAGCAGCGTGGCCGTCAGCAGCTGCCGGATCGCCGAGCGGCGGACCTTGCCCGGCACCGGGCCGATCTCGTTGCGCAAGGCGTAGCCGCGAAAGCTCAGGCTCGTCGCGAGCAGGGCGGAGCACTCGCGCACCGCTTCGGTCACGTCGGTGGCGACCGCCTCGTCCGGCGCGATCCAGCCGACCACGTCGATGCAGGAGGCCAGGGCCGCCTTCGCGAAGGTGTTGATCTTGCCGGCGCTGTCCTGCAGATGCGCGATGTCCGGCGTCGCGGCGCGCAGGCGCCGGTCCATGACCTCGTAGATCATCCCGATGGGCTGCAGGTTGACGACGAGGTGGTGGCGCATCGACGGCGCCAGGCGCCGCAGCAGCGCGTAGCGAGCGGCTTCCACTTCGGGCGGGACGGGCGCGGCAGCAGTGGGCGAAGGCATCGCGCCCGTTATAGCAGGGAGCTGGGACCTAGGTCCAATGGCCGGGCCCGGCCCGCACCGGAATGCTGGCGGTCTTTCGCAGCAGGAGCGCGGCATGCAAGGCATTCCCCAAACATTGTTCGCGGCCGCCCTCGCCGCCGCTGCCTGTGGCGCGGTGGCGCCCCCTGCCCTGGCACAGGACGCGCAGCCGAGCGCCGAAGCGCGCGAGAGCGAACGCCAGGCGCGCCTGCAGCTCGCGGAAAACGGCCTGCAGAAGCTCTACAAGATCCAGCCGGAGGCGCAGGCCAGCGTCGAGAAGGCCGTGGGCTACGCGGTGTTCGAGGTGGACTCCATCTACGCCCTGCTGTTCGTCGGCCAGAAGGGCAAGGGCGTCCTGTTCGACAACGCGACCAGGAAGCCGACCTTCATGAGCAGCTCGCGCGCCGGCACCGGCCCCGGCGTGGGCAAGCAGAAGGTCTACCAGGTGTTCGTGTTCAAGTCCAAGAGCGCGATGGAACAGTTCATGGCCGCCGGCGGTGCCGGCGCTGACGTAGGCGCGTCGGTGAGCACCGGCACCGACGGCATGGTGCGGTCCTTCAATCCCTCGATCGACATCTACCAGGTGCCGGAATCCGGCATGGCCGTGCAGGCGAGCTGGGGCGGCACGGTGTACACCGTGGACAGCGCCCTGCAGCAATGAGGGGGCGCCTCAGGACCCCGCGCTTGCCTGCTTGCCCTTGCGGTAGCTCTCGACGCTCTTCTTGAGGTCGCTGTATTCCTCGCAGGGCAGGAAGCACAGGCGATCGAGCACCTTGAGCTCCTGCTCCGCGCGCGCGAGATCGCCCACCTGCAGGTAGGCCTCGCCCAGGTATTCGTGGGCGCCGCGGTGCTTGGGGTCGATTTGCAAGGCCTTGTTGTAGGCCTCGAAGGCGGGCGGCATCTGGCCCGTCTGCCGGTAGGCGTGGCCGAGCTCGTTCCAGCCGTTGGCGTCGTCCGGCTTGCGCTGCGTGTAGACGCCCATGCGGGCGATCACCTGCTGCCAGTCCTTCGCCTTCACGGCGGCCAGGCCGGCAGCGTAGTCCGGGTCGCGGTTGCGCGCAGCGCTTTCCTCGGAAGCGCCGCCACCCCCACCTCCGCCACCGCCGCTGCCACCGGCGGCCAGGGCCGCGGCTGCCGCGGCCAGGGCGGCCATGCCAATGAGCGCGCTCAGGGAATGCTTCATGCCAGCTCCTCGTTGCAGCGCCCCTCGGCCGGGGAGCTTAGTCCCGGCGGACGCCGGGGACAAGCCTGCCTCGGGCCGCGCCCGGCCCTAGGCCTTCAGCGCCGCGGCGTGGTGCGCGAGGTGGTCCGCGATGAAGCTCTGGATGAAGAAGTAGCCGTGGTCGTAGCCCGCGTGCCGTCGCAGTTCCAGCGGCTGCCCGGCAGCGGCGCAGGCCTGCTCCAGCCGCTCGGGCCTGAGCTGGGTGGCAAGGAACTGGTCCTCCAGCCCCTGGTCCACCAGCAGCGGTGGCACCCGCGCGCCGGCGGCGATCAGCCGCACGGCGTCGTGCTTCGCCCAGGCCTGCTCGTCCTCGCCCAGGTAGCCGCGGAAGGCCTTCTGCCCCCAGGGCACCTCGCTGGGCGCGCAGATCGGCGCGAAGGCGGACACGCTCCGGAAGCGCTCCGGATGCCGCAGCGCGAGCGTGAGGGCGCCGTGGCCGCCCATGGAATGGCCCAGCACGCCGACGCGGTCCTGCCGCACCGGGAAGCCCTGGGCCAGCAGCTGCGGCAATTCCTGCAGCAGCCAGCTTTCCATGCGCCAGCGGGCCGCATACGGTTCGCGCGTCGCATCGAGATAGAAGCCCGCCCCCGTGCCGAAGTCCCAGTCCGCATCCGCTTGCGCGATGCCGGTGCCGCGCGGGCTGGTGTCGGGGGTGACCAGCACCAGGCCGTGCGCGGCCGCGTGCTGCTGCGCGCCGGCCTTGATCGCGAAGGTCTGCTCGTTGCAGGTCAGCCCCGCCAGGCAGTAGAGGACGGGCAGCGTGCCCGTGCCGGAGCGTGGCGGGACGAAGACGCCGAAGCGCATCGGCAAGCCCACGCTGCGGGAGGCATGCTCGTAGAAGCCCTGCACGCCGCCGTGGCAGCGGTGCTCCTCCAGCGTCGTGATGCCATGCATCTCAGTACACCACGACGGAGCGGATCGACTCGCCGCTCTTCATCAGCTCGAAGCCCTTGTTGATGTCTTCCAGCGCCAGGTGGTGCGTGATCAGGTCGTCGATGTTGATCTTGCCCTCCATGTACCAGTCGACGATCTTCGGCACGTCGGTGCGCCCACGCGCGCCGCCGAAGGCCGAGCCCTTCCAGACGCGCCCGGTCACCAGCTGGAAGGGCCGCGTGGCGATCTCCTTGCCCGCTTCGGCGACGCCGATGATGACGCTCTGGCCCCAGCCCTTGTGGCAGCATTCCAGCGCCTGGCGCATGGTGGCCGTGTTGCCGATGCACTCGAAGCTGTAGTCGGCACCGCCGTCGGTGAGCTGCACGATCGCATCGACGACGTTCGGCTGTTCCTTCGGGTTCACGAAGTGCGTCATGCCGAACTTGCGCGCCATCGCCTCGCGCGCCGGATTGAGGTCCACGCCGATGATCCTGTCCGCGCCCACCATGCGCGCGCCCTGGATCACGTTCAGGCCGATGCCGCCCAGGCCGAACACGACCACGTTGGCGCCCGCCTCCACCTTGGCCGTGTAGATCACCGCGCCTATGCCGGTGGTGACGCCGCAGCCGATGTAGCAGACCTTGTCGAAGGGCGCGTCGCTGCGGATCTTCGCCAGCGCGATCTCGGGCGCGACGATGTGGTTGGCGAAGGTGGAGGTGCCCATGTAGTGCAGGATGGGCTTGCCCTTGAGGGAGAAGCGCGAGCTGCCGTCGGGCATCAGCCCCTTGCCCTGGGTGGTGCGGATCGCCTGGCACAGGTTGGTCTTGCGCGAGAGGCAGAACTTGCACTGCCGGCATTCGGGCGTGTACAGCGGGATCACGTGGTCGCCGGGCTGCAGCGAACGCACGCCGGCGCCCACCTCGAGCACAACGCCGGCGCCTTCGTGGCCGAGCACGGCGGGGAAGAGCCCTTCGGGATCGGCGCCCGAGAGCGTGTAGTAGTCGGTGTGGCAGATGCCGGTGGCTTTCACCTCCACCAGCACTTCGCCGGCCCGCGGGCCTTCGAGGTCGAGTTCTTCGATGGCGAGCGGCTGGCCTGCCTGCCAGGCGACGGCGGCGCGTGTCTTCATGTCTTCGTCCTTCCAGGGGAAGGCGAAGCTTCGCAGTTTTCGGCGCCCGCGGGGGGCGCGCAACGCGGCCGCGCGGCGCCGGCGGCCGCGCTGGCGCGCCTACCTCTTGCTGGCGGTGAACGTGATGGCCTGGCCGTAGGTTCCGTTCACCACCGCGGCATCGAGCTGCTGCAGCTCGTGGCTGTAGATCGCGGCGCCCTGGAACACCGCGCCCGGAAACACGCAGGGGTAGCCGGCGAACTGGATGGTCAGGTCGAAGGCGTCGTCATTGCGCGGCACCGCCTGGCCCGTGATGGTGCAGCCGTTCAGCACGGTCGTCAGCTTGCCGTCGCCGGTCACGTCGAAGGTGGTCTGGCGCAGGCCGAGCGAGAAGGTCACCACGCCCGGGTAGGTGCCGGCGAGGTCCGCGAGCCGGCCGTCCGGGTCGAAAGGCTTGACGTAGCTGAGGCTGAAAGGTGAGGCGTTCACCTTGCCGCTGACGGTCTGGTGTCCGCCCACCTTGCCGCTGATGGCGGCGCCCGTGGGACGCTGGAGCGGGTAGGCGAAGTGGTAGTCCACCCCATCCTTGGACGTGAAGGTCGCACCGTGGAAGTCGCCGGTGCCGCGGATCAATCCGCCGGGTGCGGCGGCCGTTGCCGCGTACTGGAGGTAGTAGGTGCCGTCGCCGAGGACGATCGCGCTGGCCGACCGGTTGCCCTCCAGCGTGCCTTGCCACAGGCCCGTGTACGGGTCACCGCCGCCGCAGGAAGCGACGGCAAGCGCGGCCAGCAGGGCCGCACAGGCTGCGGCCGTGCGGCGCGCGGGTGGGTTCGGGAATCGCATGGTGCGCACGTCCAGGAAACGAAGATGCGCAATGTTTTGCAATCTGTAAGCTCGACGTCAACGCCGGCCGCGCCGCGACCGCACCCGATGTGCAGGAGTTGGCATCGGCGAGCGTGCCGACAGCGGGTTTACCCGTGCAGGGCGTCGTACAAGGCGAGCGCCAGGGCGGCGAGCAGGAGGACCAGGATCAGCAGGCGGCCGCCGCGATGGCGTCGCTTGGGACTGAATTCCAGTTCGGCGAACTGGCTGATGAAGCGCCGGCTGCCGCGCGCCGCGGGTTGCTTGTCGGCGTCCTTGGCCATTGCGCTCCTCCTTGGAGCCGCATTGTGCGACGGTTGAGCCTGGGCCGATACGCCAGCAACACTCCGTTGTCCGTGTTTCAGGCGGCCCGGCGCCGTCCCATGTCGATGCGGGAGTCCGCATCCAGCGTGAGGCGCGTGCCGACCCTCGCCTCGGCTCAGGCCCACTCCGGCCGCAAGGTGAAGCTCGCGGCGAGGCTCTCGCCGGGCGCGAGGACGGCGCCGCCCAGCGCATCGCGCCCGTGCTGCGGCAGCAGATTGAGCCAGTCCGTGCACTGGCTCACCGGCTCCGCGCAGAAGGAATCCAGCCCGCGCGGGCAATACAGGACGAAGTAGTCCAGCGGCGCCTGCGCCTGCAGCGTGAGGCTGCGCCGCGGCCCGTGCGGATCCGCAGGCCAGTCGATGCGCGCGCGGTGCTCCCAGCCGGTGAAGTTGTTGTCGAGATCCAGCCGCGACAGCTCGACGCCTTCACGCAAGGCGGGCACCGGCCCACCGGCATCGAGCTGCACCGGCATCACCTGCGCATCGGTCCGCCACATGGCTTGCGCCGGGCTGCGCAGGCGGGTGCCCGGATGGTGCGGGAAGTAAGGGTGGTGGCCCAGGCCCACCGGCATGGCAGCCGTGTCCTCGTTGCGCACCTCGATGGTGACGGACAGCGCGCGCGGGTCCAGCGCGAAGTGCTGGCGGGCCGAGAAGCTCCAGGGCCACGCCGTGTCCGCCGCCGCGCGCAGGCCAAGCACCGCCTGCGTCGGCGTGGCCGACTCCACCTGCCAGGGCAGCAGCCAGGCCAGGCCATGCAGGGGATGGCCGGCATCGTCGCCGGGATGGTTGCGAGGCATGCGGATCTCGCGCCCCGCGAAGGACGCCTGGCCGTCGCGGATGCGGTTGCAAAAGGGCAGCAGCGGAAAGCTCGCCATGTCCAGCGGATTGCGCGCGGCGAGCCCAATGGCGCTGGCCGGCCGCAGCCAGTGCAACTCGCGCAAGCGCGAGCCCTCGCGCCAGCGGCGGGTGAATGCGGCGATCGAGCCGCCCACTTCGGGTGCCAGCACCACCTGCAACTCTCCGGCGGACAGCGGCAACAGGGCGGGTCGCACGAGGGTGGCGGGGGCGGCAGTGCCTTGCCCAACTTCCATGGGAATCCTTTCCAGCAAGAGCGCGCATCGTGCTGCGTGTGGATGCGTGGCGGCTGTCAGGGCCCGAGTCACGCGGCGTAGGCGCATTCCCGCGCCGCGCAGGAACGGAGCCTACGGCTCTGCTTCGTTTCCTCCGACGCGCCAGTCCTTGCCAGCGCCACGCGACCTCTTGCGTAGGACTGGACCTATTTGCCTGAGCGACCGCCGCATGGTCGCGCTTTCTTTTTCGAAAATGTCCCACATGAACACACTCGTCGTCTTTTCGCACCTTCGCTGGAACTTCGTCTACCAACGTCCGCAACACGTCATGTCGCGGTTGGCCCGGCAGTGGCCGGTGATCTTCATCGAGGAACCCATGCCCGGTGCGGCCGACGACTTCATCGAGTTCATCGACGCGGCGCCCGGCGTCGAGGTCTGGCGGCCGCACGTGCGCGCCGCCGCCCACGGTTTCCACGCCGAGCACAAGCAGGTGCTCCAGCGTCTCATCGTCGAGAACATGCACCTGCGCGGCATCGACGACTATTGGATCTGGTTCTACACCCCCATGGCCCTGCCGCTGGCGGACTGCCTCAAGCCGTCCGGCGTGATCTACGACAGCATGGACGAACTGTCGCTGTTCCGTGGCGCGCCCAGGGACCTGGTCGACCAGGAGACCGCCCTGTTCCGCACGGCCGACGTGGTGTTCACCGGCGGCCGCAGCCTGTACAACGCCAAGCGCGATCGCCACCACAACGTGCATTGCTTTCCGAGCAGCGTGGACGCCCAGCACTTCCGTGCGCAGGCCATCGACCACCCGCTGCAGCAGGCCATCGCGCGCCCGCGCCTGGGTTATTGCGGCGTCATTGACGAGCGTATCGACCTCGACCTGATCGCCGGCATCGCCGAGCGCCGCCCCGACTGGCAGATCGTCATGGTCGGCCCGATCGTGAAGATCGACCCGGCCAGCGTGCCGCAGCGCCCCAACATCCACTGGCTGGGCCAGCAGGGCTACCAGGACCTGCCGGCCTTCATCAACGGCTGGGACGTGTGCCTGCTGCCGTTCGCGCTCAACGAGTCCACCCGCTTCATCAGCCCCACCAAGACGCTCGAATACATGGCGTGCGGGCGGCCGATGGTGAGCACCGCGATCCGCGACGTCGTGGAGCCCTACGGCCACGTCGTCCCGATCCAGGCCGATGCCGAGGGCTTCGTGCAGGCCTGCGACGCGATCCTGCAGCGCGGGGAAGCCGAAAAGCGCGCGATGCAGCGGGAGTTCGCCGCGATCCTCGCGCGCACCTCCTGGGACCGCACGGCCGCCCAGATGGCCAAGCTGATCGCCCAGGCCGAGGCGGCCCGCGAGGCCGACGAACTGCCTGCGGTGCCCAGCATCGCCGCGGAACTGGCACGCGCCAGGTCCTCGTCGGGCGCCAACCAGTCTTCCGGGGCCGGCGCGCGCTGATTTTTTCCGGCGCGGCGGACGTCGTCCGCCCCGCCGATCGCACAAAGCAGGAGAGCAGTACCCCATGGACAAGATCCGCCAGGAAGAACAGCGCGCCGCCGGCGCCACCGGCATGCCCGGCGCCGCCACCGCGGGCCGCGGCTTCGACTACCTGATCGTCGGCGCCGGCTTTGCCGGCAGCGTGCTCGCCGAGCGTCTCGCCAACGTGCTGGGCCGGCGCGTCCTCATCGTCGACAAGCGCCCGCACATCGGCGGCAATGCCTACGACCGCTACGACGACGCCGGCGTGCTCGTGCACCCTTACGGGCCGCACATCTTCCACACCAACTCGGAAGACATCTTCGAGTACCTCTCCCGGTTCACGCAGTGGCGCCCCTACCAGCACCGCGTGCTGGCGAGCGTGGACGGCCAGCTCGTGCCGCTGCCCATCAACCTGGACACCATCAACAAGCTGTACGGCCTGAGCCTGACCTCCTTTGAGCTGGAGAAATTCTTCGAATCGGTGGCGGAGAAGTGCGAGCAGGTCAAGACCTCCGAGGATGTGGTGGTCAGCAAGGTCGGCCGCGAGCTGTACAACAAGTTCTTCCGGGGCTACACCCGCAAGCAGTGGGGGCTGGATCCGTCCGAGCTGGACGCCAGCGTCACCGCGCGGGTGCCCACCCGCACCAACCGCGACGACCGCTACTTCAACGACCGCTTCCAGGCCATCCCGCTGCACGGCTACACGCGCATGTTCGAGAAGATGCTGGCCCACCCCAACATCAAGGTCATGCTCAACACCGACTACCGCGAGATCGTGGACCTGGTGCCCTGGCAGCACATGATCTACACCGGGCCAGTGGACGCGTTCTTCCACTACAAGTACGGCAAGCTGCCGTACCGCAGCCTGCGCTTCGAGCACGTCAACGTGCCCAAGGAGCAGTTCCAGCAGGTCGGCACGGTCAACTACCCCAACGAGTACGGCTACACGCGCATCAGCGAGTTCAAGCACATCACCGGCCAGGAGCACCCGACGACCTCGGTGGTGTACGAGTACCCCTGCGCCGAAGGCGATCCCTACTACCCCGTGCCGCGGCCCGAGAACGCGGAGCTGTACAGGCGCTACGAGGCGGAGGCGGAAAACACGCCCGACGTGACCTTCGTCGGACGCCTCGCCACCTACCGCTACTACAACATGGACCAGGTGGTCGGCCAGGCGCTGGCCGCCTTCCGCAAGCTGCACGCCGCCCACGAGGCCGCCGACCGGAGCATCCACGCGGCGGAAGCGGTCAGCGTCCCGGGTGTGGCCGCCTGATGCCGCTGGAGCTGTGGGCCGGGCCGGAGTGCACGCTCAACCGGGTCGGCGACCGATTCAAGGACCAGCTGCCGCAAAGCGGCTTTGCCGAGCGGCTGGACGACCTCGACCGCCTGGCCGGCCTGGGCATCACCCGCATGCGCTTCCCGATCGTGTGGGAGCGCACGGAGCGCGAGCGCGGCAGCCACGACTGGCAGTGGAGCGACGAGCGCATCGCGCGGCTGCGCGAGCTGGGCGTGAAGCCCATCGCGGGCCTCCTGCACCATGGCAGCGGCCCCGCGTGGACCGACCTGCTGGATCCGGCCTTCCCCGAACTGCTGGCCGACTACGCGGCCGCGGTGGCGCGGCACTACCCGGAAATCGACGCGTGGACGCCCGTCAACGAGCCGCTCACGACGGCACGCTTCAGCGGCCTGTACGGCCTGTGGTACCCGCACCGGCGCGATGACGCGAGCTTCGTGCGCGCGCTCCTGAACCAGGTGCGCGGGACCGTGCTGGCGATGCGCGCGATCCGCGCCGTGCACCCCGGTGCGCAGCTGGTGCAGACCGAGGACCTCGGGTTCAGCACCAGCAGCCCGGGGCTGGAGTACCAGGCCGACTTCGAGAACCAGCGGCGCTGGCTCTGCTTCGACCTGCTCGCGGGTCGCGTCGATGCCGACCACCCGCTGTGGCCCTATCTGCGCGGGTCCGGCGCGACCGAGCAGGAGCTGGAGGACCTGCGGGCGCAGCCCTGTCCTCCCGACATCGTCGGCATCAACAGCTACCTCACCAGCGAGCGGCACCTCGACGGGCGAACGGAACTCTATCCCGCCCATGCCGTGGGCGGCAACGGGCGGGACCGCTACGCGGACGTGGAGGCCGTGCGCGTGTGCGGCGCCGGCATCGGCGGCTTCGCCGTCCGCCTGCGCGAGACGAGCGAGCGCTACGGCCTGCCGGTCGCGATCACGGAAGTGCACCTGGGCTGCTCGCGCGAGGAACAGATGCGCTGGCTGCACCAGGCCTGGAGCGCGGCCGGCGAACTCCGGGTGCAGGGGCACGACATCCGCGCCGTGACCTGCTGGGCGGCCTTCGGCAGCTTCGACTGGAACAGCCTGGTCACCCGCGACGAGGGACATTACGAGCCGGGCCTGTGGGACGTGCGCAGCACGCCGCCGCGGCGCACCGCGCTCGCGCGCCTGGCCACGCAGCTGGCCGCCGGCGAGACGCCCAGCCATCCCGCGCTGGACAGCCCCGGCTGGTGGGAGCGGCGTGAGCGCCTGCGCCATCCCGCGCACGGCCCCGTGCTGGACCGGCCGGTCAGCGGCCGTCCCCTGCTGATCACCGGCGCGACGGGCACGCTGGGCCAGGCCTTCGCGCGCGTGTGCGCCATGCGCGGGCTGCCGCACCACCTCGTGCGCCGTGCGGACATGGACGTGGCCGACGCGGCCTCGGTGGCGGCGGCACTGGAGCGCTGGCAGCCCTGGGCCGTCATCAACACGGCGGGCTTCGTGCGCGTGGACGACGCCGAACACGACCCGCGGCAGTGGCGCGAGAACGTGCTGGGTCCGCAGGTGCTGGCGCAGGCCTGCGCGGCGCACGGCGTGCGCCTCCTCGGCTTCTCCAGCGACCTGGTCTTCGACGGGTGCAAGGACGTGCCTTACCTGGAGAGCGACGCGACGCAGCCGCTCAACGCCTATGGACGCGCCAAGTGCGAGGCGGAGCGCCTGATGCTGGCGCTGCAGCCCGACAGCCTGGTGGTGCGCACGGCGGCCTTCTTCGGCCCCTGGGACCGCTACAACTTCGTCACCAACGCCCTGGAGGCGATGCGGCGCGGCGAGCCCTGGGTGGCGGCCTCCGACCAGTGGGTCTCGCCCACCTACGTGCCCGACCTGGTGAGCGCCTGCCTCGACCTGCTGGTGGACGAGGAGCGCGGCATGTGGCACCTGGCCAACCGCGGCGCCGTCACCTGGTCCGCGCTTGCCTGCATGGCGGCGGAGGCGGCGCGGCTGGACACGCGCCTGGTGCAGCCGGTGCCGGGCGCGAGCCTCGGCCAGGCGGCGCCGCGGCCGAGGTATTCCGCGCTGGCCAGCGAACGCGGCATCCTGATGCCGGCGCTCGACGACGGGCTCAAGCGCTTCGTGTCGGACTGCGCGGCGCTGGCCGAGTCCGAGCAGGCGCGAGGCACGCGCGCATGAGCGGTGCCGCCCAGCCCGCGGTCATCGTGGCCGGCGGTGCCGGCTACATCGGCTCCCACATGGTCCGCATGCTGCTGGAAAGCGGTTACCAGCCGGTGGTGGTCGACAACCTGGCCACCGGCCATGCGGACGCCGTGGGCGATGCGCCCCTGCGCCGCGGCGAGATCGGCGACCGCGCCTTCATGGGCGCGCTGCTGCGCGAGTTCCGGCCGCAGTGCGTGATGCACTTCGCCGCCGCCAGCCTGGTCGGCGAGTCGATGACGGCGCCGGCGAAGTACTGGCAGAACAACCTGCTGCAGACGCTGGGCCTGCTGGACACGATGCTGGAATGCGAGGTGCGCCAGTTCATCTTCTCCTCCACGGCCGCCGTGTACGGCAACCCGGTGCAAGTGCCGATCACGGAGCAGCACCCGCAGCAGCCCATCAACCCCTACGGCAACAGCAAGCTGGCGGTCGAGAAGGCGCTGGCCGACTACAGCCGCGCCTACGGCCTGCGCTCGATCACCCTGCGCTACTTCAATGCGGCGGGGGCGCACCCGGACGGCACGCTCGGCGAGCGCCACGAGCCGGAGACGCACCTGATCCCGCTGGTGCTGCAGGTCGCCTCGGGCCGGCGCCCGTTCATCTCGCGCTTCGGTTCCACCTTCGCCACGCCGGACGGCTCCTGCGTGCGCGACTACATCCACGTGCAGGACCTCTGCACGGCGCACCTGCTGGCCCTGCGCCAGCTGGCCGGGGGCGCGGCGACCACGGTCTACAACCTGGGCAACGGCAACGGCCACTCGGTCAACGAAGTGATCGCCGCGGCGCGCAAGGTGACCGGGCATCCGATTCCCCTGCGCGACGACCCGCCGCGCGAAGGCGACCCACCGGTGCTGGTGGCCGATGCCAGCCGGGCACGTGCCGAACTCGCCTGGGTGCCGCAGTACGCGGACATCGAGACCATCATCGCCCACGCCTGGCGGTGGGAGCAGAAGGCCATGGCGCAGCGCGGCTGATGCCGCGCACGCTTCAGGGCACCAGCTGCCGCCCCGTATGCCCGGCCGCCGCATAGGCGGCCAGCACCGGTTGCGCGACCGCGTCGACCGCTGCCGCTTCGCACAGCGCCACGCAGGCGCCGCCGAAGCCGGCGCCGGTCAGGCGGGCGCCGAACACGCGCGGGTGCTCCTGCAGCAGGCGCACCAGCAGGTCCAGTTCAGGCGTGGAGACCTCGTAGTCGTCGCGCAGGCTGGCATGCGAGGCGTTCATCAGCTGCCCGAAGGTGGCGGCGTCGGCGCCCTGGGCGGCCTGCAGCACGCGCGCATTCTCGGTGAGCACGTGGCGCGCCCGCCGGCGCGGCACGTCGGGCAGGCCGTCCAGCCGTGCCAGCTCCTCGACTTCGCGCAGCGTGGCGACTCCGAGCAGGCGCGCAGCCTCCTCGCATTCCGCCCGCCGCTGGTTGTAGCCGCTGCCCGCGAGCGTGCGCGGCACGCCGGAGTCCAGGACCAGCACCGCGGTGCCGGCCGGCAGCGGAACGTCGCGGCGCTCCAGCGAACGGGTGTCGATCAGCAGCGCGCGGTCGGTCGCCGCCAGGCTGGACGCCATCTGGTCCATGATGCCGCAGCGCACGCCGGCGAACTCGATCTCGGCGCGCTGCGCCAGCTGCGCGATCCGCACGTCGTCGAAAGGCAGCTGCAGCAGCTCGCGCAGGCAGCGCAGCGTCGCCACTTCGAGCGCCGCACTGGACGAGAGGCCCACGCCCATCGGTACCTCGGAACGCACCTCGATGTCCAGGCCAGGCACGTCCGCGCGTTCGGAGCGCGCCAGCGCCAGGCAGCCGTACACGTAGCTGGCGAAATGCGCCTCGGGCGGGGCATCGAAGGAAAAGCGCACGGTCTCGCCCAGTTCGGCCGCATGCAGGGCGAACGCGTCGCTGCCGTTGCGGCGCATCGCGACGCGGGTGCGCTGGGCGATGGCCACCGGCAGCACGAAGCCGCCGTTGTAGTCGGTGTGTTCCCCGAGCAGGTTGACGCGGCCGGGCGCATCGGCGACGGCGTCGGGTTCGCCGGAGGACATGGCGGCCTGGCTCATGCGACCTCCACCTGCACCTGCTGCAGCTCGCGCGCCTTCTCCTCGGGCAGCGCGTCCATCGCGAAGAATCCCGCAGCCAGTTCGGTGCCGGCCAGGTACTTGAGCCGGTCGCGCGTGCGGTACGGCGGCCACAGCTGCGCGTGCAGGTGCGACTCGGGGTGCGGGGCGCCATCGGTCGGCGCCTGGTACCAGGCCATGAGGTAGGGAAAGGGCCGCTGCCACAACCCGTCGAACTTCAGCAGCACCGTCTTCAACGCCCGTGCGAGGTCGGCCCGCACCGCGTCCGTCAGCTGCGCGAAGCCTTCGACCGCGCGCACCGGCGCGATCCAGACCTCGTACGGGTAGCGCGCGCACACCGGCACGAAGGCCACGGCATGCGGCCCCTCGTAGAGCATGCGCACACCCTCGCGCCGTTCCGCCTCGATGTGCATTTCCAGCAGCGCGCGGCCGTGCTTCGCATGGTGTTCCAGCGCGACCTGCTGCATGCGTGCCGGCACCGGCGGCACCACCGGGTAGGCGTAGATCTGCCCGTGCGGATGGTGCAGCGTGACGCCCACTTCGGCGCCGCGGTTCTCGAAGGGCAGCACGTACTGGATCGCGGGCTCCGCGCCGAGCCGTGCCGTCCGGTCGCCCCAGACCTGCAGCAGGAGCTCGACGTGCGACAGCGGGAGCGCACCGAGCGAGGCCTCGCGGTCCTGGGTGAACACCACGACCTCGCACCGTCCCTCGGCCGGTGCGCTCGGGACGATGAGTTCGGGCGGCGGCAGCACGTTGCCCCCCAGCGAGGGAAAGCGGTTCTCGAACACGGCGACGTCCCAGGGCCCGGCAGGCACCTCGGTGGGATGGGCCGGGTCCGTCGTGGGTGCCAGCGGGTTGTACTCGGGCGGCGGCAGGAAGGTGCGGTCCTGGCGATGCGCCGCGTAGGTCACCCACTCGCCGCGCAGCGGATGCCAGCGCAGGTGGGCGCCGCCGCGCAGCGGCTCCGGGAAGGGACTCGGCGCCTGCAGCCCGGGCGGCAGCGCCGCGCGCGCGTACAAGGTCATGCGCCGGCCGTCCGGCTTGGTGAGCTCGACGCGGTCCATCACGCCGCCCCGGGAATGAAGGTGCGCGACCTGGAGGTCGCCTTGCGGATGCGCTCCAGGGGGATCTTGGGCGTGCGGTCGGCGTAGAGCAGGCCGTTGGCCTCCTGGAAGGTGTCCGCGAACTGCGTGTAGCAGAAGCCGCTGAACAAGGCCGTGTTGATGACCGTCTCCAGCAGCTGCTCGTACAGCCGCGCGAAGGTCTCCTCGTCGCGCACCTCGGTGTAGCCCCAGATCTTCTGCACGCCCTCCTCCGTCCTGGCCTGGAAGGAGATGCCGCCGAACTCCGTCAGCACGATCGGCTGGCCGCGGTGCGGATAGCCGTCCAGCGTGAGCACGCGCCCGCCCGGACGTCGGCGATCGAACAGCTTCTCCGTCTCGACCTCGGGCCCGTAGCGCTGCCGCATGTGCTCCAGGTTGGAGTCGTAGTCGTGGATGCCGATGATGTCCGTGGCCGAGGACTCCCAGCCGTCGTTGCCGATCACGGCGCGCGTCTGGTCCAGCGTGCGCGTCAGGTGGTACAGCGCCTCCACCGCATGCCGGTGCGCCTGCACCGCGGGCAGTTCGGGCACGCCCCAGGACTCGTTGAACGGCACCCACACGATCAGGCAAGGGTGGCTGTAGTCGCGCTCGAGGACTTCGGTCCACTCGCGCACGGTGCGCTTGATGGCCTTGCGCGTGAAGCGGTAGGCCGAGGGCATCTCGCCCCACACGAGCAGGCCCAGCTTGTCGGCCCAGTACAGGTAGCGCGGATCCTCGACCTTCTGGTGCTTGCGCACGCCGTTGAAGCCCATGGCCTTGGCGAGCTCCACGTCGCGCCGCAGCGCGTCGTCGCTGGGCGGCGCCAGCAGCGTCTCCGGCCAGTAGCCCTGGTCCAGGACCATGCGCAGCACGTAGGGCCGGCCGTTGAGCATGAAGCGGTCGCGCAGCACGTTGGCCGAGCGCAAGGCGGTGTACGAGCGCACCTCGTCGATCATCTGCCCGCCGCGCCACAGGCGCAGCGTCGCGTCCAGCAGCGTGGGCCGCTCCGGACTCCACAGCAGCTCGTTGCGGAAATCGTCGATGCCCGGGTCCGACAGCACCACGTAGCGATCCACCTCGCCGTCGACGACGCGGTAGCGGTCCTTGGCGAGCAGGCGCTCGCCGTGCCGCAGCTCGAGCTCCAGCGAGGTGTCGTCGCCGGTGTCGCCCTCGATGTGCGCTTCCAGCCCGAGCGCGAATCCTTCCAGGCGCGGTGTCCAGCGGATCTTGGCGATGTGGGTGGCGGCGACGCGTTCGATCCACACGGTCTGCCAGATGCCGGTCGTGCGCGGGTACCAGATGGAGTGCGGCTCGCGCTGCCAGTCCTGCTTGCCGCGTGGCTTGCTCAGGTCGTGCGGGTCGTCCTCGGCCCGCACGGTCAGTCGCTGCCGGCCGCCGGGCTCCAGCACCTCGGTGATGTCGGCCTGGAACGGGGTGTGGCCGCCTTCGTGGGTGGCCACCAGCTGGCCGTTGACCCAGACGCGGGCCTCGTAGTCGACGGCGCCGAAATGCAGGATCACGCGCTCGGGACCGGGCGCCAGCTCGAACTCGCGCTCGTACCAGCACGCCTTGTGGAAGCCCCGGTCGCCGATGCCGCTGGCACTCGACTCGGGCGGGAAGGGAACGGCGATCTCCAGCGGCCAATCGTCCACGTCGGCAGGACAGCCGAGACAGGCTTCGTCATCGAAGCGGAAGCGCCAGGTGCCGTTGAGGGACAGCCAGTCGGCGCGCTGCAGTTGAGGTCGCGGGTAGCCGTGTTGCAAAGCTTGCTGCAAAGTCTTCTTCTCCAGGGAACCGTAAAGCTTTGCCCGAGGCGGCGTTGCGCCTTGTCGGACAAGTTCCCGAGTAGGAAAAACCGCGCAAGCTCGGCAACGGCGCGCTTCAGGGGCGCGACCCCCTTGCGCAGGCCCGGAGCAGCTGAAATCGCTGTCCGGCAAGGTCGCGCCGCGGCCTCAGGCTGCTTTGCGCAGCGCCTGCACGGATGCGCCGCGCAGGAGGTCCACCAGTTCCATGGCTTCGCGCGGGAGCGCATCGCCGCGCCAGGCCACGTGCTGGTCGTCGCGGCACAGCACCAGCGGGTGGCGGTAGCCGTCGGGGGCAGGCACGCCTTGCACGTCGAGCACCGTGAGCGGCAGCCTGCGCGCCTGCGCTGCGGCCACCAGCGGCTGCACGTCCAGTTCCGGATCGAAGCGCAGCAAGGTGTAGCCCTGCCCGAAGGCGTCGTAGAGCGAGCGCCCGTCGGCCAGCCAGAAATGCGGTGCCCGGCAGCCCGGCACCGTGGAGGGCGTGAAGCCACCCATGGTGTACGCGGGCGGCTCCTCGCCGTCGCCGGAGATGATGGGCGAGCCGCTGTAGAAGTAGCCGAAGTTCAGCCCTGCGCAGCAGAACTGCTGCACGTTCAGCTCGTAGGCTTCGCGGCCGATCTCCTGGCGCGCGCGGGCGCCCTCCGCGTCGTCCGCCTCGATGTTCGCGGGCACCGCGCGGCGCGCCTTGATCATCTTGGCCGCATGGTCCATCGCGAAGTTGGACACCTGCATGGTGATCGGCTGGCGCTCCGCCTCGTAGGCGTCCAGGATGGATTCCTCGGCCCAGCCCTGCACGCGCGCGGCGAGCAGCCAGGACAGGTTCAGTGCATCGGCGATGCCGGCGTTCATGCCGTAGCCCGCATACGGCACCCACAGGTGCGCGGCGTCGCCGGCCAGGAACACGTTGCGGTCGCGGAAGCGGTCCGCCACCAGCCGGCGTCCGACCCAGTCTTCCTTGCTGATGATCTCGTACTGGAAGTCCTCGCCCACGCCGAGGATCTGGCGGATCGACCAGTCGCGGTCGATCGCGTCGAAATCGGGCTCGTCGGGGTTCAGGTGGTTGTGCACCAGCCAGGTCTCGTGGCCATCGATGGCAAAGACGGTGCCGCAGCGCCGCGGGTTCACCGAGTAATACGACCACGCGGGCTTGCCGGGGATCATCGCGCGCAGGCGGGGCGCGCGGATGTAGGTCGACTGCACGCGCTGGATCACGGGCGTGCCTTCGAGCCTGGCGCCGATCGCCTTGCGCACCGTGGAACTGCCGCCGTCGCAGCCCACCAGGTAGCGCGCGCGGATGCGGCGCTCCTGCCCGCTGTCGAGGTCCAGCGCGGTGGCGACCACGCCCTCGCGCTCCTGCGCGAAGCCGGTGACCTGCGTGCGGTTCAGGAGGGTCACGCCGGGCAGAGCCGCCGTGTGTTCCAGCAGGATGGGCTCGAGGAACAGCTGGTTGATGCGGTGCGGCGGCTCGGGCGTGGGCCACCAGGTGTCCGGCCCTTCTTTCGAGGTGTAGCGCTCGCCGCGGCCGGGGATGGGAATGCGCGTCAGCTCACTGCCGCAGACGCTGGTGCGGAACACGACGTCGTTGGGATAGTCCTCGGGCAGGCCCGCGCTGCGCAGCTTCTGCGCGACGCCCAGCCGGCGGAAGCGCTCCATGGTCCGGGCGGACACGTGGTTGCACTTCACGTTGGGCGGCTCCGCATAGCGGCGCACCTCCGCCACCGCGACCTTCACGCCGCGCGACTGCAGGTCCATGGCCAGCGTCAGGCCGACGGGGCCGGCGCCGACCACCAGCACGTCGGCGGCGATGTCCGGCAGGCTCATTGGTCGATCCTGATGTTGGCGGTGCGGATCACCTTGGCCCACTTCTGCGTCTCCGAATGGATGTAGGCCTCGAAGGCTTCCGGCTTGGTGGGCGCGGGCTCCACGCCCAGGTTGCGCATGCTCGCCTTGATGTGTTCGTCGTTCAGGGCCGCCGTGATCTCCGCGTTCAGGCGGTTCACGACCGCCTGCGGCGTGCCGGCGGGCGCCACGACGCCGAACCAGCCGGTCGAGTCATAGCCGGGAAGGCCCGCTTCGGCGACCGTGGGCACGTCCGGCAGTTGCGGCAGGCGCTGCGGGCTGGTCACGGCGTACGCCACCAGCTTGCCCGCCTTGATGTGCTGCAGGGCCGAGGGCAGGTCCACCACCGCCAGCGGCACGTTGCCGGCCAGCACGTCCAGGGCCGCCGGGCCGGAGCCCTTGTACGGCACTTCCACCAGCTTCACGTCCGCCATCTGCGCGAACAGCGCCGCCGACAGGTGCATGGCCGTGCCGTTGCCGCCGTGCGCGATCGCCAGCTTGCCCGGTTGCGCCCTGGCCAGCGCGAGCAGTTCCTTCTGCGTCCGGGCCGGCGTCGAGGGATTGCCGATGATCACGAAGGGAATCGCCGCCAGCATGCTCACCGGCTTGAAGTCCTTGATCGGGTCGAAGGGCATCTTCTCGTAGAGGCTGCTGTTGGCCGACAGCGCGCCGGCCGCGCCGACGCCGATGGTGTAGCCATCGGGGGGTGCCTTGGCCACGATCGACAGGCCGATGTTGCCGCCGGCACCGGGCCGGTTGTCCACCACCACCTGCTGGCCCAGCTTCTCGTTCAGGCGCGGCACCAGCATGCGCACCACGGCATCGGCGCTGCCGCCCGGCGGGAACGTGACCACCGTGCGGATCGGTTGCCTCGGGTAGTCGGTCTGGGCTTGCGCCGGAACAGCGGCGGCGAAGCCGGCCGCCACCAGCGCGGCGAGCGCGCGGGCGAGTTGTCGCATGGGGTTGTCTCCTTGTCGCCGCATTGGACGCCAGCTTCATTCATTCGTAAATCGAAAAATTCCGAAGCACTTATGATGTTTCTTCATGAGTACCGCGTCCGCGTTCACGCCGAGCCTGCGCCAGCTGCGCGCCTTCCGCGCCGTGTACCACCTGCGCAAGCTCAGCGCCGCGGCGGAGCAGCTGTCGATCACGCAATCCGCCGTGAGCGTGCTGATCCGGCAACTGGAAGACGGCCTGGGCACGCGCCTGTTCGACCGCACAACCCGCTCGCTGCAGGCGACGGCGGCCGCCACCGAGGCGATCGCCGTGGCCGAGCGCATCCTGCGCGACGTGGATTCGCTGGGCGCCGGGTTGCGCGACCTGGGGGCGCTGCGGCGCGGCCGCGTGTCGATCGCCGTCACGCCGACGCTGGGCGAGATCCTGCTGCCGCCGGTGGTGCGGCGCTTCGCGAGGCTGCATCCCGGCATCCGCGTGCTGGTGGACGACTGCTCGCCCGAGCAGTTCGTCTCGCGCGTGGTCGGCGAGCACGTGGACCTGGGCTTGGGTTCGCCCGAGCGCGCGGCGGCCGACGTGGACACGCGCAAGCTGCTGGGCGACACGCTGGCCTTCGTGTGCCGCAAGGACCACGCCCTGGCCGCGAAACGGCAACTGCGCTGGGCCGACCTCGCGGGCCACCCCGTGATCACGGTGCGCCCCGGCTACGGCATCCGCCCGCTGATCGACGGCGCGGCGGCGCAGGCCGGCGTGCAACTGGACGTCGTCAACGACGTGACCTTCCTGGCCACCGCGCTGTGGATGGTGGACTGCGGCCTGGGCGGCGCGGTCATGCCCTCGGCCTACGCGCTGCGCTCCGGGCGCACCGGCTTGCTGGTGCGCAAGCTGCATGCGCCGGTGGTGTCGCGGGACATCTCGCTGGTGACCAAGCGCGGCCGTTCGCTGTCGCCGGCGGCCCAGGCGCTGACCGAGGTGATCGAGGCAGAGCTCAGCGAATAGCCGGGCGGCCAGTTCCTACACGACAGTGGCCGGGCCCCTCTTGCGCATGGGCGCCCGGGAGGTGCTCAATGCAGGCAAGGGCCGGCACCGCGCGGCCGAGGAGCTGAACGATGCCACGCCATGCCCCGAACCTGGGATTCCACGACCGCAGCGCCGCGGGCCGCGCGCTGGGCGAGGAGCTCCTGACGCGGCGCGACTGGAGCGATCCGCTGGTGCTGGCCCTGCCACGCGGCGGCGTGCCGGTCGGCTACGAAGTCGCCCTGCTGCTGGACGCGCCGCTGGACCTGCTGCTGGTGCGCAAGATCGGCCACCCGCGCCAGCCGGAATTCGCGATCGGCGCCATCGCCAGCGGCGGCGTGCGCATCATGAACGAGGAGGCGCACGGCTTCCTCGGCGGCGTGCACCAGGACGAGGTCGCGCTGATCGTGGCACGCGAGCAGGGCGAGCTCGCCCGGCGGGAAGAGGCCTACCGGCAGGAGCGGCCGATGTGCGAGATCGCCCGGCACGAGGTGATCCTCGTGGACGACGGCCTCGCGACCGGCGCGACGATGCGCGCGGCGGTGCAGGCAGTGCGGCAGCTGGCCGCCGTCCACATCACCGTCGCCGTGCCGGTCGGTGCCGCGGACACCTGCGATGCCCTGCGCGCACTGGCCGACGACGTCGTCTGCCTGCGCACGCCGGAACCCTTCCGCGCCGTGGGCTTCTGGTATGCGCAGTTCCCGCAGACCTCCGACGAGGAGGTGCGGGAACTGCTGTTCCAGGCGCGGCGCCACCTCGTCATGTGAAGGAACGCGTCCGGGGTCGCCGGTCACTCCGGCCGGGAGATTAGACTTCCGTCCACCTTGCCCCACCACGCCTTCGCGCCGTTGCATCGGTGACGCTACGCAGCCCCGACGCCAACGGCTGGGCGCCCCTTGCCATCACCCTGGCGATCCAGTCCATGACCGCCATGGCGCTCCTGACGCTGCCCGTGATGGCGCCGCGCGTCGCCGAGGCCGTGGGCATCTCCGCCACCTACATCGGGCTGTACGTCGCCGTGGCGTACCTCGCCTCCATCCTGGCCAGCCTCGCCTCCGGCGCCGTGGTCGGCCGCTGGGGCAGCATCCGCGTGAGCCAGGGCTGCCTGGTGCTGTGCGCGGCGGGGCTGGCGCTGTGCGCCCTGCCCTCGGTGGCCGCGATCGCCGTCGGCGCCGTGCTGGTGGGCTTCGGCTACGGGCCGATCACGCCGGCGAGTTCGCATCTGCTGGCGCGCACGACGCCGGCGCACCGCATGGCCGTCGTGTTCTCGATCAAGCAGACGGGCGTGCCGCTGGGCGGCGCCCTGGCCGGCGCCATCGTTCCGAGCCTGCAGTTGCTCGCGGGCTGGCAGCCGGCGCTGCTTGCCGTCGCGGCGGCCTGCGTGTTGTGCGCACTGGTGGCGCAGTCGCTGCGCGCCGGTTTCGACGCGGACCGGGACCCGGCGCGGCGGCTCGGCCTGGGCAACATCCTCGAGCCGGTGCACATGGTGCTCGCCGAGCCGGCGCTGCGCATGCTGGCGGGCTGCTCGTTCGTGTTCTCGGTCGCGCAGCTGTCGCTGACCACCTACCTCGTCACCTTCCTCACCAACGACCTCGCCTATGGCCTCGTCGCCGCAGGCGCGGTGCTCGCCACCTCGCAGCTGGGCGGGGTGTTCGGGCGCGTCTGGTGGGGCTACGCCTCCGACCGCTGGTTCGGCGCGCGGCGCATGCTGGCCTCGCTGGGGACGCTCATGACCCTGGCCGCGCTCGCGACCGCGATGCTGCAGCAGACCGTGGCGCACCCGATCGTGGTGCTCGTGCTGTTCGTCTTCGGCGCCTCGGCGATCGGCTGGAACGGCGTCTATCTCGCCGAGGTGGCACGGCAGGCGCCGGAGGGCCGCGCCGGGATGGCCACCGGCGGCACCCTGGCGATCACCTTCCTGGGCAACGTGCTGGGCCCGCCGCTTTTCGGCAGCGTCTCGGCCGCCTTCGGCAGCTACCGCGCGAGCTTCCTCGCGCTGGCGCTGCCGCTCGCGCTCTGCGCGGCCGTGCTCTGGCGCGGCGTGGCGCGCGCGAAGCGGTAAATTCGACACCGACATGGACCGCCTCGCCACCGAACTGCAACGCCTCTACCCGCCGCCCGATGCGGCCGGCCGCCTGCGCGCGCTGGTGCTGCAGTTGCTGCGCCCCGCGGGCTGGCCGGAGGTCGCGCGCGTGTGGCAAGGGGTGCAGGCGGACCTGGGGCTCCCGGCCCCGGCCATCGCGGTGTCCGGCAGCGATGGCTACCAGCTCTGGTTCTCCCTGGCCGAGGGCGTGCCCCCCGAACGCGCCCAGGCCTTCCTCGAGGCGCTGCGCGTGCGCTACCTGCACGGCGTGCCGCCGCAAGGCGTCCGGCTGCAGCAGCCCGAGGCGATTCCGCCCAGCCAGGTCGACGCGGAGCGCTGGTCGGCGTTCGTGGCGCCGGACCTGGCGCCCTTGTTCGCGGACGAACGCTGGCTCGACCATCCACCCGGCGCCGATGCGCAGGCGGACGTGCTGGCCAAGGCGGCCGGCATCGAGGCACGCGACTTCGAACGTGCGATGCGCGAGCTCACGGCACCGGCGGCAGCGCCGGTACCGGAGGCACGCGCAGCCACCGGCGCTGGAGCGGACGATCCGCGCAGCTTCCTGCTGTCGGTGATGCGCGACCCCGGGGTGGACATGCACCTGCGCATCGAGGCCGCCAAGGCGCTGCTTTCCGCGCGCGACTAGCCGGCGAGGCGCGGCTCGTCCTCAGGCAGCGACCTGGGAGGAGGCTTGTTCCGTGCGCGCAAGCAGTGACTGCAGCAGCGCGAAACCCAGGGGCCACTCCCCGTGGCCGGATTCCACGTTGATGTGGCCCGCGTCGGGCAAGCGGACGAATTCGCTGCCCCATGCGCGTGCATAGGCACCGGCGCGGCGCGAGGGGCAGTACGGATCGTCCGTGCTCGCCACCACGATGCTGCGGTAAGGCAGGCGCTGGTGGGGCACCGGCGCGAAGTCGTTGAGAAGCGCGCGCCGCTCGGGATCCGCGGGCGCGACCAGCAGCGCCGCGCGCACCCGCCGCGCCGCTTGCGGCGGCAGGTGCGCGGTGGCGATGCAGCCCAGGCTGTGCGCCACGATGACGACCGGCTCCGGCGCCTCGAGCACGCAGCGCGCAATGGCGGCCACCCAGGCTTCGCGCGTCGGATGCATCCAGTCGTCCTGCACCACGCGCAATGCGCCCGCGAGCCGGGCCTGCCACAGCGTCTGCCAGTGCTGCGGTCCCGAATCCCGCCAGCCCGGCACGATCAACGGCCGCGTCGAATGTTGCATCGGCCCATTGTGTGCAGCGGTCCGCGCTTTCCCAACGAACATCTTTGCCCGAACTTATGGGCAGAAGCTCAGAACCGGACCGCGCTGGGGGCGAGACCCCGCGCACCGCAAGGATGCACGGCCGGTGTTAAGGTGGCTGGCCCCGGACTTGCTCCAGGGTCCAGGCCGCCGTCGCGGCGCACTCCAAGCACAACGAATGACAGCACCCAGGCTCCAGCCGGAGCAAGGCCCCTCGCTTGCCAGCGGCACGGCCCTCGCCTCTTCTTCCTCGCGCGATACCCGCTTCCTGCATGCCGTTATCGCGCTGGGGGTCGGCGGCTTCTCCATCGGCACCGGCGAGTTCGTGATCATGGGCCTGCTGCCGGAGGTCGCCCGCGACATCGGCGCCACCATCCCGCAGGCCGGCCACGTGATCAGCGCCTATGCGCTCGGCGTGGTGCTGGGCGCACCCGCGCTCGCCGTGCTGGCCGCGGGCTGGGGACGGCGCGCCCTGCTCGTCGCGCTGATGGCCTTCTATGCGGTGGCCAACATCGGCTCGGCCCTGGCCCCCGGCTATCTCTCGCTGAACCTGCTGCGCTTCCTGTCCGGCCTGCCGCACGGCACCTACTTCGGCGTCGCGGCGCTCGTCGCGGCCTCGCTGGCGCCGCCGGGCCGGCGTGCCAGTGCGGTAGGACTCGTCATGCTGGGACTCACGGGCGCTACGCTGGTGGGCGTGCCGATCGCCTCCTGGCTGGGCCAGCACTTCGGCTGGCGCGCCGCCTTCGTGCTGGTGGGGGCGATCGCCGCGCTCGCGGCCGTGCTGGTGCGCTACGGCGTGCCGCACATCCCGCCCGAACCCGGCGCCGGCGCCTGGCGCGAGCTGCAGGCGCTGCGCAACAAGCACGTGTGGCTCACGCTGGGCATAGGCGCGATCGGCTTCGGCGGCATGTTCGCCGTGTTCAGCTACATCAAGCCGACGCTGATGGAGGTGGCCGGGCTGCCGCTGGCGCAAGTGCCGCTGGTGCTGGCGCTGTTCGGAACCGGCATGGTGGCGGGCAACCTGGTGGGCGCACGCCTGGCGGACCGCTCCCTGATGCGGACGATCGGTGGCCTGCTGGTGTGGGCGATCGTCGTGCTGGGCGGCTTCGTGTTCGCGGCGGAACACGTCGCCAGCGCGGCGATCGGCACCTTCTTCCTCGGCACCATCGTCGCCATCGGGCCGGCCTTGCAGATCCGGCTGATGGACGTCGCGGGCGACGCGCAGACGCTCGCGGCGGCACTGAACCACTCGGCCTTCAACATGGCCAACGCACTGGGTGCGTGGCTCGGTGGCGTGGCGATCAGCGCCGGCCTCGGCTGGACGTCCACCGGCTGGGTCGGCGCGCTGCTGGCGCTCGCGGGGCTGGGCGTGTTCTGGCTGGCGCTGCGGGCAGGCCGTCCGGCGGCCTGAGCCCGCTCAGCGCGCCCAGCGCAGGGCCAGCGCGTCGCGCCGGCGCGCGGCGTCGATCAACTGCGCGCGGCTCGCCGGATGCAGCGGCGGCCACGGACTGCGCGGCGCCTCGCAAGCGATGATGCCGCCTTCCTTCATCAGCGCCTTGGCCGCGAGGAAGCCGCACTGCCGGTTCTCCAGGTTGATCAGCGGCAGCCAGCGTTCGTAGGCGGCGAGCGCCTCCTCGCGCTTGCCCGCAAACCACGGGTCGAGGATCTGGCGGATGCCGTCCGGGAAGCCGCCGCCGGTCATGGAGCCGGTCGCGCCCGCCTCCAGGTCCGGCAGCAGCGTGATCGCCTCTTCTCCATCCCACGGACCTTCGATCGCGTCGCCGCCCAGGCGGATCAGCTCGCGCAGCTTGGCGGCCGCCCCCGCGGTCTCGATCTTGAAGTACGCCACGTGCTCGATCTCGCGCGCCATGCGCGCCAGGAACTCCGCCGACATCGGCGTTCCCGCCGCCGGCGCGTCCTGGACCATGATGGGGATGTCCACCGCATCCGACAGGCCCGCGTAGAACGCGTGGACCTGCTGCTCGGGCACGCGGAAGGTCGCGCCGTGGTAGGGCGGCATCACCATCACCATCGCGGCGCCCATCTCCTGCGCGCGGCGCGAGCGCCCGGCGCAAACCCGGGTGCTGGAGTGGGTGGTCGTGACGATCACCGGCACGCGGCCGGCGACGTGCTCCAGGATCGTGCGGGTGAGCACCTCGCGCTCCTCGTCCGCCAGCAGGAACTGCTCGGAGAAGTTCGCCAGGATCGCCAGGCCGTCGGAGCCAGCCTCGATCATGAAATCGACGCAGCGCTTCTGGCTGGCCAGGTCCAGCTCGCCGCTTTCGGTGAACGTGGTGGGAACGACCGGGAACAGGCCGCGGTAGCGCGCTTGGGGCATGTTCACTCGATGATGTTGAACTGCGACAGGTAGTCGGTGCGCAGCTCCAGGCCCAGCCCCGGCTTGTTGTCATCGAGCTGCAGGAAGCCGTTCTCGGCGACCGGCTCGCCCGAGAAGATGTAATAGAACAGCTCGTTGCCCACTTCCACGTCGAACATCGGGAAGTACTCGCTCATGGGGCAGTTCAGGCTGCTCATGGTGAGGTGGTAGTTGTGCATCTGGCCCGCATGCGGGATCACCGGCACCGAGTAGGACTCGCACAGCGCGTTGATCTTGTGCGCCATGGTGATGCCGCCCACGCGGTTGGTGTCGTACTGCACCACCGACACGGCCTTGCGTTCCAGCAGCTGCTTGAAGCCGTACAGAGAGAACTCGTGCTCGCCGCCCGAGATCGGGATGGACGTCAGCCGGTTCAGCTCCGCGTAGCCGTCGATGTCGTCGGCGATGACGGGTTCCTCCAGCCAGCGGGGCTGGAACTTCTCCAGCTTGGGCAGCATGCGCCTGGCGTACTCCACGTTCCAGCCCATGTAGCACTCGAGCATGAGGTCGTTGTCGTAGCCGATCACCTCGCGGACCGCTTCGACCGACTTCAGGTTCTCCACCACCCCCTGCTGCCCGTGCTGCGGGCCGTAGCCGAAGCGCATCTTGAAGGCGCGGAAGCCCTGCTTCAGGAAGGTCTGCGCCTCGGCCTGCATGTCCTTGAGGTCGGTGCGATAGAGCTTGCTGTAGTAGCAGGGAATCTTTTCCTTGGTGCGGCCGCCCAGCAGCTTGAACACCGGCTTGTTCACCGACTTGCCCAGGATGTCCCAGATGGCGATGTCGACGGCGGAGATCGCCGCCATGCCCACGCCCTTGCGGCCCCAGGCATGCGTGGCGCGGTACATGCGCTGGTTCAGGTACTCGTAGTCCCAGGGGTCCTGCCCGATCATCATCGGCGCCAGGTACTCGTCGATGATCGCCTTGGCGATCCTGGGCGCGAGCGCCACGTTGCCCAGGCCGACGATGCCGTCGTCGGTCTCCACCTCCACGACCGTCCAGCTGTGGAAGCGGAAGGTGTTCATCGTGTCCTTGCCGGACGCGCTCTGGCCCTTGCGGTTGTCGTACAGCAGGTCGATCGCGTTGGAGCAGAAGTTGCCCTGCGGCGGGACGGTCTTGCCCTTCCATTCGAAGACGCGGGCACGGACGGACTTGATTTTCACGAGAGGCTCCTGTTGGTGGACGTCCCCTCCCCGCGCGGGGAGGGGTCGGGAAGGGGCGGGCACATCACGCCCCGGCGCGGGCGGCGCGAAGCGACGCTGCCGCCATCCGGGTGGCGATCTGGAATGCGTTGAAGGTCGCGGTGACGTCCGCCTTGCCCTGGCCCGCGATGTCGTAGGCGGTGCCGTGCGCCGGCGTGGCGATGGGAACCGGCAAACCGCCTTGCACCGTCACGCCGCGCGAGAAGCCCAGCAGCTTGAGCGCGATCTGGCCCTGGTCGTGGTACATGGTGACGATCGCATCCAGTTCGCCTTCGCGGGCGCGCAGGAAGATGGTGTCGGCGGCGAAGGGGCCGGCCACCGACAGGCCTTCCTCGTTCAGTTGCTGCACCGCCGGCGCGATCTCGTCGATCTCCTGGCGGCCGCAGGTGCCGCCTTCGCCGTTGTGCGGGTTCAGGCCGGCGACGGCCACGCGCGGCTTCGCCACGCCGGCGGCCTGCAGGGAGCGATGGATCAGCCGCGCGCCCTCGACGACGCGCTGCTTCGTCACGTACTTGGGCACATCCGCCAGCGGCACGTGCGAGGAGATGCGCGAGGTCCACAGGCCGTCGAGGGTGTTGAACTCGCAGAAGTAACCGGTCACGCCCAGGTACTCGGCGAAGTGGTGCAGTTCGTCCTCGTGCTTCAGGCCGCCGAGCTTCATCGCGTACTTGTTCAGCGGCGCGAAGCAGATGGCGTCGATGGCGTGGCCCTTGGCCGCGTCCATGCACAGGTTCAGCACCTGCAGCACCGAGCGGCCGCCGGCGGCGTCAGAGCGCGCACGCACCACCTGCGCCGCGTCCACGGTCTGCACCGGCAGGAAGGCGGGACGCGTCGTGTCCGCGCGGCCGCGCACTTCGGCCAGGCTGGCGACGCGATCGGTCGCGACCTCCAGGCCGGCGACCTTCTGGCCGTCGGCCCACAACCAGGGGTCGCCCACCAGCACCACGTTGGCCGAAGCCGTCGTCTCGGGTCTGGCCAGCAGCCTGGCGACCAGTTCGGGGCCGATGCCGGCGGGATCGCCGAGCGTGACGGCGACGACGGGTTTGTCTGAAGTGTTCATGTCAATCCGGCTTGATGCCGCGGCGTTGGATGAGGTCAGCGTAACGCTTGTTCTCGGCATTGTGGTACGCGATGAACTGGGCCTGCGTCATCGGGTTGATGTCGCCGCCGATCGCCTCCAGGCGCTTGCGCGTCTCGGGCAGGGCCAGGGCCTTGTTGACCTCGTCGTGCACCTTCTCCTGGACGGCTCTGGGCGTGGAGGCCGGCATGTAGATGCCGTACCAGGCGCCCATCTCCACGCCCTTGACCCCCGCTTCGGCCAGGGTGGGCACGTTCGGAAGGCTGGCGTTGCGCGTCGCGCTGGTCACGGCCAGCGGCTTGACCTTGCCGGCCTGGATCTGCGGCAGCACGGAGGCGAGCGTGTCGAAGCTCAGTTGCACCTGGCCGGAAATCAGGTCCATCAACGCCGGGCCGCTGCCCTTGTACGGGATGTGCGTGAGGAAGGTGCCCGTCGCTTCCTTGAACAGCTCCGCGGCGATGTGCTGCGTGCTGCCGGAGCCGCTGGAGGCGTAGTTCATCTGGCCCGGCTTCCCCTTCGCCATGGCGACCAGTTCCGCCACGTTGTTGACGCCCAGGCCGTTGCCCACGACCAGCACGTTGGGCACCGAGCCGACGAAGACCACGGGCACCAGGTCCTTGTTGTTGTCGTAGTTCAGCTTCAGCAGGTAGGGCGCGATGGCGTGGGCGGTGGAAACGCCCATCACCATCGTGTAGCCGTCGGTGGACTTGGCCGTGAGGTCGGCGGCCAGCGTGTTGGAGGCGCCGGGACGGTTGTCGACCACGACCGGCTGCTTGAGCGCCGGGCCGAGCCGGTCGGCGACGGCGCGTGCCATCGCGTCGGTGCCGCCGCCGGGGGCGGAACCCACCAGCAGGCGCAGCGGCCGCGCCGGCCAGTCGGTGCCCTGGGCCCATGCGGCCTGTCCCGCGCACAGCGCGAGGGTGGATGCGGCCAACAACAGGCGTCGTTTCATCGTCTTGTCTCCTGGTCTCGAATGCTGCGCATGCTAGGGCCCGGATCCATTCCCGTAAACTGAAAGAACTTCATCGAAACATAACCTCCGGCAATGGGTTCCATCGACCGCCAGCAGACCACCCCGCAACTGATGAACCGCCTGCGCATGCGGCAGGTGGCGCTGCTGCTCGCCGTCGACGAACTGGGCACGCTCAGCGCCGCCGCCGAGCGGCTCGGCCTCACGCAGCCGGCGGCCACCAAGATGTTGAACGAGCTGGAGAGCGCGCTGGGACAGCGCCTGTTCGAGCGCGTGGGCCGTGGCCTCAAGCGCAACGCGGCCGGCGAGCGGGTGACCGGCTACTTCCGCAGCATCCGCGGCAGCATGGAGGCCCTCAACCAGGAACTGGAGGGCCTGCGCCTGGGCGGCGGCGGCCGGCTGGCGGTGGGCAGCATCATGGCGGCGTCGCCGGGACGCCTGACGCGGGCGCTGCTGCAACTGAAGTCGGAGTTCCCGCTGCTGTCCCTGGAGATCGCGGTCGACACCAGCGACCGGCTGCTGGCGCAGCTGCGCGAAGGCGTGCTGGAGGTGGTGGTGGGCCGGCGCGCGGCAGTGCCCGGCGTGCCCTGCCGCTTCAAGCCGGTGGAGGACGAGACGCTGGCCGTGATCGCCGGGACGGGCCATCCCCTGGCCAGGCGGCGCAGCGTGGATTTCGCGGGCCTGCTCGCCTACCCCTGGATCCTGCAGCCCGCCGGCAGCCCGATGCGCGACCTGATCGAGCGCGAGTTCCGCCAGCAGGACGCCGAGATCCCGCGCGGCCTGATCGAGACGGGCTCCATCCTCACCACCATCAACCTGGTGCGCTCCTCCGAGATGCTGGGCGTGATCCCGATGGCGGTGGCGAAGGTGCATGCGCAGGCCGGCATGCTGGCAGTGATCGGCTACCGCTTCCGGCACGCGCTGGAGTCGTACGGCACCCTCGTGCCGCGCGACCGGCCGCTGAGCGCGACGGCCCAGCGCTTCGTGGAGCTGCTGCATGCGCAGCAGGACTCGGAGGCGCGCTGAGGGCTAGGCGCTCCGCACCGCGGTCCAGCGCGGCAGCAGGTCGCGCAAGCGGCCGGCCGATGCGAGCAGCCGCGCTGCGGAGAAGAACGGCTCCGCCTGCCGGAGCACGACTTTCGACGTGCGCAGCGCGCGGATGGAGCCCATGGGCACGACGGCGACGACAGCCGGCGCCACGATGCGAACCGGGGCGGAAAGGACGACCGTGTCGGCGAGCCAGCTGGCGGGCTCCTGCACCAGCAACTCGCCCTCCGCGAGGACGAGCTGTGCCGCCTTGCGGGGAAGTTGCAGCGCCTGGCCGGCCACCAGGGTCCGGACTTGTGCTTGCGTGTTCATGGCCCCAAGTCTAGGATTCAATGACCTTCACTTTCAATTGAATCCGGTTTCAATGCGGCAAGGCCCGGGTCTCCCCACCCTCCGGCAACTGGAGCTGCTGCTCGCGCTGCCGGGGTCCTCCAGCATCGCCGCCGCCGGCACCAAGATCGGCATGAGCGCGTCGGCCACCAGCCACGCGCTGCGCGCGCTGGAGACCGGTCTCGGCTGCGAGGTGGTGGACCGCATGGCGGCCGGCGTCACCCTCACGCACGCGGGGGAGCTGGCGCTGGCCCATGCCAGGGATGTCTTCGCCTCCCTGCAGCAGGTGCAGTCGGTCGCCGCGGCTTCGCGGGGGGTGCACACGGGCCTGTTGCGCATCGGGTCGATCGGCCCCAGCACGTCCTTGCGCCTGTTGCCGCCCCTGCTCGAGAAGTTCCGCCGCCGCTACCCCGGTGTCGAAGTCCACGTCACCGAACGGGCGGACGCCGACATCGAGCGGGACCTGGTCGAGCGCCGGGTGGAGATCGGTGTCGTGCGCCTGCCCCAGCCCACCCTGGACACGCAGGCGCTGGCGACGGACGAACTCATGGCGATCCTGCCCGAGAACCACCCGCTGGCCGCACGGCCCACCGTCACCGTGCGTGAACTGGCCGAATACCCGCTCATCCTCACCCAGGCGGGTTCGCAGGACATGGTGATGCGCATGTTCGAACGCGCCGGTGTCCGCCCGAAAGTGGCCCACGAACTGTTCCAGATCGCCTCCATCCTGGAATTCGTGGCCCACGGCAACGGGGTTTCCGTGCTCGCCTCGCTGACCGTGCCGGAACCGCGGCCCGGCCTGGCGTTCCGGCCGATCACGCCCCGCGTCGCGCGCCGCGTTGCCATCGCATGCCTGGATTCCGCCCGGCTCTCGCCCGCAGGACGCGCGTTCTGGGAACTGGCGCGGCGCGAGGGCACGACCAAAGGCTGAAAGCCTAGAACAGGGGGTCCTGCTCCGGTGGCTGCGGGCGGCTGGTGCGCACGCTGCTGGATTGCGGTGCGCGCGGCGGCAACGGGGCCGCCTCGGCCAGCAGTTCCCCGGTCCACTGGCGGAAATACCTGGGCGCCTCGGCCACCGGGCAGGCGAGCCAGGCGTCGTAGTCCGCCGGCGCCAGCAGGATCGGCATGCGCTTCTCGTCGCCGGGGCGGTGGAAGCGCTGGTAGAACACGTGGTCGTCGGCATTGACGGTGAGCATCGCGAAGGAGAAGAGCTCGTGCCCGTCGGGGTGCCGCCACTTGGTGTAGATGCCCGCGATGCCCATGGGCAGGGCCCCGGGCTGGTAGATCGCCCAGCGCTGCGCCTTCGCCGCGTCGTGCGCGTAGAAGGGCTCGTAGATCACCTCCGCCGGGATGATGCAGCGCAAGCCCTTGCGCCAGCTGTCGCGGAAGCTGGGCAGCTGGTGCACCGTTTCACTGCGGGCGTTGTACGTGCGGCGACCGAAGGCCAGCTCCTTGGCGAAGGCGGGAAGCAGGCCGAAGATGCCGTCGTGCACCACGCGCCGGTGGCCGGAGCCCGGCTCCGCCAGCCGGATGAAGGGGGCCAGGCCGGTCGGCCAGGTGTCCACCGTTTCGTCGTCGCGCTCCCGCTCCACGCCGAAGAAGCTCAGGAGCCTGTCCTTGCGCGTGACGGGTTGGTAGTTGCTGCACACGCGACGATTATCGACCCGGCCATGGCGCTACGATATCCGCAGGACCTCGCCGGACCGCCCGTGCTCACCACCATCGCGCCCTTCGCGACCCTCGTCCTCCTGCTGGTGTGGATGGGCTTCTTCATGCTCGGCTCGCTGCCGCTCATGATCCTCAAGCACGACACGCCCCTGGACGCGCGCTTCATCCGCGGCCTGTTCGACGTGTACTACAAGGCCGTGATGGTCGTCGCCGGGGCGGGCACGCTGGCGCACGGCCTCGCGCTGCGGCCGGCCACCACCGCCGGCATGGCAGCGGTCGGCCTCGTGGCCCTCTGCAGCCGCCGCTTCGTCCTCTCGCGCATGGACCGGCTGCGCGCCACGATGACGGCGACGGATGCGGCCGGCATCCGCCAGTTCCGCCGGCTGCATGTGCTTGGCATGTGCATGAACGTCGCACAGCTGGCGGTGATCTGCGCAAGCCTGCCGCGGGTGCTCTGAGGGCGCGCTCCCCTACCGCAAACGCCGGGCTTGAGGCACACTCCCGCCGCCATCCAGTACAGGCCGCAACAAGGAGACAAACATGCGCCGGCTCTTTCTCGCCATCATGATCGCAAGTGCCATTACCGCCGTTCCGGCGTCGGCCCAGCCGGCGCCCGAAGTGACGCTCACGCGCCTGGACTGCGGCAATGGTTTCAACGACCAGCGCCGCTTCAGCGACACCTTCGCCTACACCGACCCGCGCGTGCCCTTCACCTTCAGCTGCTACGTGGTCAAGCACGGCGACGACTACATGGTCTGGGACACGGGCTACCTGCCCGGCTCGAACCCCAGCGCGCCGACGGTGTCGCTCGGCGAGCAGCTGACGCAGATGAAGGTGCGCCCCGAGCAGGTGAAGTTCGTCGGCATCAGCCACTTCCATGCGGACCACACCGGCCAGCTCGGCACCGTGCCCGGCGCGACGCTCCTGATCGGCGAGCGCGAATGGGCGGCACTGACGGCGACGCCGCCGATGACGGGCGCCAACGTCGCCGGGTTCAGCCACTGGACCAGCGGCGGCGGCAAGGTGGAACCGCAGGCCGCGGACAAGGACGTGTTCGGCGACGGCACCGTGGTCATCCTGCGCACGCCGGGCCACACGCCCGGCCACCAGGCGCTGCTGGTGCGGCTGAAGGACAAGGGCCCGGTCATCCTCGTGGGCGACGCCGCGCACTTCCACGAGAACTACGACAACAACGGCGTCCCGGGCTTCAACTACGACCGGGCGCAGACGATTGCCTCGCTCGAACGGATCAAGCAGCTGCAGAAGAACCTGAAGGCGACGGTCATCATCCAGCACGACCCGCGCGACGTCGGCAAGCTGCCGGCGTTCCCCGCCGCGGCCAGGTAGCCGCGCGGGTTCCCGCGCGGGGGGCGCCGGGTCGACCAGCCGCAGCCACGTCGGAGAAAGCCATGGCCCACGACAACGCCGCCCTCACCGAACTGCTCGCCGAACAACTCGCCGCGGACCTCGAGACCTACCAGCGCCTGCTGGACGACCTGCGCGCCGGCGGGTGGAGCATCGAACCCGCCGTGGCGCTCGCCGATGTGGTGGACCGCGTGCAGCGCTGCGCGGAGAACCTTCCCCGCGTGCGCGTGGCGCTGGCCGAGTTCCTGATCACGCGCACCGAACTGTCGCGCCGCATCCTCGGCTCCGCCGCCGGCCGCACGCAGGCCCTGGCCCTGCTGCACGCCGACCACGTCTACGCGACGAATGCCTTGCGCCGTGCGGCCCTCCACCTGCTGGCGGTCACGCGGCGGGGCACGGGAAGGTGAGCCTCCTGCCCGCGATCGCGTAGGACCCGGCCGCGCAACGCGCTTGCCGACACAGTGTCTTGCAACTCTGTACAGGCCCTTCGCCTGCGCTTTGCCGCGCGCGGCGAGCATGGACTCCCGAACCAGGAGTACACAACACATGAAATCGAGAACCATCGTCGCCGGCCTCGCCATCGCCTCCCTCGGCCTGAGCTCGCTGTCCTTCGCGCAGCCCGCCGTCCACCGCGCGCAGCAGGATGCGCGCGAAGCACGCCAGGACATGCACGAGGCGCAACGCGACCTGCGCCGGGCCGACACGCCCCGCGAGGCACGGGAGGCGCGGCAGGACCTGCGGCAAAGCCAGCGTGAGCTGCGCGAGGCGCAGCAGGACCGCCGCGAGGCGCGCCACTACTACAACGCGCGCAGCCAGGAGTTCCGCCGCGGGCACCGGCTGCCGCCGGAACTGCGCCACGACCAGTACGTCGTGTCCAACTGGCGCGGCCATCACCTGTCGGCGCCCCCGCGCGGCTACCACTGGGTGCAGGTCGGCCCCGACTACGTGCTGGCGGCCATCGCCACCGGCGTGATCACCAACCTGATCATCGGCTCCTGAGGCCGGTGCACAGGCAGCAAACGGCGGGGACCTCCCCGCCTTTTTCTTGCATGCGAGCGGGCTACCAGCCCAGCCCGAAGCGCAGCAGCAGCATCACCCCGGTGCCGCACACGATGGTGCCGAACAGGTCCGGCTTGCGGACGTAGAAGGCCAGGCCCGCGATGGCGCCGAAGATGCGCGCGTCGCGCCAGGTGTGGATCAGGTGCCCTTGCGTCATCACGATCTCCGGCGCGACGACGGCCGCCAGCGCGGCGACGGGCGCATAGCGCAGCCCTTCGCGCAGCCAGCGCGGCATCGGCAGTTCGTCCTCCGGCAACAGGAAGAAGGCGCGGCACAGGAGCGTGACCGCGCCCATGCCGAGGATGGTGAGGAAGATCTCGAACGGGCTCATGGCAACGTGCTTCAGCGCGGCGCGTCGGCACGCGCGTGCTGCGCGAGGATGCCGACCGTCACCGCCGCGGCGATGGCGACGACGATGTTCAGGCGCAGGGGCAGCCCATAGGCAGCGACCGCGGCGCACGCGGCCACCGCCGCGGCGACCCAGGTGGAGCGGCTGCGCAACTGGCTGCAGGCCAGCGCCAGCAGTGCCATCGTCCCCGCGAAGCCTATGCCCCACTGCGGCGGGATCGCGTTGCCGCCGACGATGCCGGTGATCACCGCGACCTGCCAGCAGCCGTAGTTGACGAGGCCGGCGCCCCAGAAATAGTCGATCTGTCCCGGCGCGCGCCGCGCCTCGGGAAAGCGGCGCAGGAACATGGCGAAGATGGTGTCGCCCATGAAGTAGCTCAGGACCACGCGGCGGCCGCGCGGCAGGTGGGCGAAGTACGGCCGGTACTGGTAGCTGAACACCAGGAAGCGCAGGTTGACGCAGGCCACCGTCGCGCAGACCACCCAGATGGGCGCGTCGCTCGCGATCAGGGGCAGCGCCGCCACCTGCGAGGTCCCGGCCGAGACCAGGACGGACATCAGGATGGCCAGCGGAATGCCCATGCCGCTCTTGGCCATCGCGGCGCCGGCGACCAGCCCCCAGGCCGAGATGCCGACGGCCAGCGGCACGCAGTCGCGCACGCCTTCGCGAAACAGCGGCCGGCGCACGGTGGCGAGGGCCCTGCGCCGCATCCGCAGGGTGCGGGATGTCAGATCCGATCCTCCGCTCATGGTCGCGGCCATTGTCCACCACGGCGCCACCCCGCGCCGGATGGAAAACTTACAATGGCCCGGTGGACGAGCACTGCAGGCGAGCATGCGAATCCGTGGCCACGGCGACACCGCGACGGCAATCCTGCTGGTGGGCGTGGTCGTGCTCTGCGCCTGGTGGATCGACCGGCCGCAGCGCGCGGCGCTTCCCGCCGTCGTGCCCCAGTGGCTGCCTGCCCAGGGCAGCGTCGCCCGCGAGCGCTTCGAGTGGTGCCGCGAAAACGTCGCCATCGTCCACGACGTCTACTGGGCCAGCGCGTGCAAGGTGCTCGCGGACCAGGGCGGCTCCGGCCTCGAGCTCGTCGACGACTCTCCCGACTGCACGCTCCCGGACGATCGCGCGCGGCTGCTGAACGAAGCGCGCGCGCGGGCGGAGCAGCAGTGCCTGGAGGAAGCGAGGGTGGTGGAGAACTGAAGGCGCGCGCTGCGACAATGCCGCGATGGCAAGACCCCGGCCGGACGCGTCCTCACCCGCCTATTGGCTCTATCTGCTGGAATGCGAAGGTGGCGTGTACTACGCGGGCATCGCGCTCGACGTCGAGCAGCGCTTCTTCCAGCATGTGTTCGGGCGCGGTGCCCGCTTCACGCGGGCGCGATCTCCCTTGCGCGTGCTCGCGGCGCGCGAATATGCGAGCAAGGGCGACGCCTTGCGCGCGGAGCTGCAACTGAAGGCACTGCCGCGCGCCGACAAGCTCGCCTTCTTCGGCGCCGCCTGAGCTTGGCTCACACGCTGCCGCGCACGCCCCACGCCCGCGCGACGAGTGAAATGGTCCCGTCCGCCGCGGTGGGCAGGCGCTCGCGCAGCGCCTGCCGCAAGCCCTCCCTGGCCCCTTCCGCCAGCGACATGACGTAGGCGGGCGCCGGGCCCTGGCCGCCCAGGAAGGGTTCCCAGAAGTCCTCGAAGCTGTCGAAACGCGTATCGACCTCGATGCCCGTGGACTGCACCTTGCCGAAGCCCGCCGCCTCCAGGGCGGCTCGCAGGGCCTCCGGCCGGCAAAGCGGGAAGCGCCGGCCCTCGTCCAGCGGCCCTGCCGCGGGATCGAGCGCCACGGCCGCGTCCCAGAAGTGGCGCATGAATTGCATCCGCGCGCCGTAGTCCCAGACGTACGCCCCGAACAATCCTCCCGTGTCGGACACCCTGCGCGCTTCACGCAAGGCCGCCGGCAGGTCGGGGAGGAAATTCAGCACCAGGCCCGAGACGACGACGTCGACCGAAGCATCGGGCATGGGAAGGGCGGCCGCGCTTCCCTGGCGCAGTTCCACCCGGTCGGGCAGCGTGCGGCGCGCGACCTCCAGGAAGCCTTCGGAAGGTTCGACGCCGGTCAGTGCCGCCGGCTCGCCCTGCGCGAGGATGGCCGCGCACAAGGCTCCCGTCCCGCAGCCCACGTCCAGCCAGCGCTTGCCCGGCGGTACGTCCAGCCATTCCACGAACGCCGGAGCGACGAGCCGGCTCCAGCGACCCACATAGCGCTCGTAGGGTGCGCCGACCTGCCAGTTGTCGGAAGCTTGCGGGGGCATGGCAGTCTCACGCGCTGGATCTTCACCCGCTCACGCCAGCCGCAGCAACTCCGCCGCCAGCTCCCGGGGCATGTCGACCATCACGTCGTGGCCGCATGGCAGCTTCAGCACGCGCCAGCCCGGCTGCCCTTCGCAACGGGCGGCGAAGTAGCGGAAGGGACTCGGGTCCCAACCGTCGGCGAGGATGTACACGCGCTTCTGCACGCTGGCGCCGCCTCCGTGCAGCAGGATGGGCGACTCGAAGGTGGCCAGAGCCTGCGGCACGCAGCGCCGGTCGACCCAGGCGCGGTTGCCGGCGCTGACGTTGAACATCTCCGCGGGGATCGGGTTCATCAGCCCCGAGTTGTCTTCCAGCGCCGCGCCGCGGAACGCGCCCAGGAAGTTGGCCGCGACCTCCGGCCCGAGGGCGAGCGGCAGCAGCGCGTTGAGCGACTGGCCGTGCTGCGGCACGAACGCGTCCAGGTACACCAGCGCCTTCACGCGCTCGGGCATGCGGTCGGCGACGCCGGTGATGACCATGCCGCCGTAGGAGTGGCCGCACAGCACGACCTCGGACAATTCCTCGGCTTCGAGGCAGCCGCAGACATCGCGGATGTGCGTCTCCAGCGTGATGTTCTCGGCGCGCTGGTGGGCACGCTCGCCGACGCCGGTGTGCGTGGGCGTGAAGACGGTGTGACCCGCGGCGCGCAGCGCGGCGGCGGTGTCGCGGTAGCACCAGCCGCCATGCCAGGCGCCGTGCACGAGGACGAAATTGGTCATGCTTGTCTCCTTGCTTTCCGGGGCAAGCATCTTGCGTCCGCGCTCCGCAGGAGTAAAGCGGCCAGCCCGGCCGTGGCGCCTGCCTGCGGATACACGACGGATACGCAGCCAGCGGCCGATGACACACGCTCGATACACCCGCCCTGCACATTCGGCCCCGGGATCAGCGCACACGGAGGAACCCATGGCCTATTTCATCGAGGATCACGCCCTATCCACCCGCAGCACCATGCGCAGCGACGCGCGCGACTGCCCGACCAGCACGAGCTCAGGTGCTGCGCTCGCGCACCTCGAGCAGGCGCTGGAAAGCATGTTGTCCTATTTCGGCGATCCGCTCGCCGCCATCGATCGCGCCGTGGCGGCCGATCCCGGGTGGGCGCATCCCCACACGATGAAGGCGGCACTGCTGCTGTCGGCCGGCGAGTTCGAAGCAACGCAACTGGCGCGCGCGTCACTGGCGAGCGCGACGCTGCTGGACGCGACGGCGAACCAGCGCGAGCTCGCGCACATGGCCGCCGCCCAGGCTGCGGCCGACGGCGAGTGGCACCGTGCGTGCGAGCTGTGGGAATCCATCCTGGTGCAGTGGCCGCGCGACATCGCCGCCCTGCTGCTGGCGCACCTGTTCGATTTCTACCGCGGCGACGCCCTGAACCTGAAGCGCCGGCCGCAGCGCGTGCTGCCGCGCTGGAGCCCGGACCTGCCCTTCTACGGCTACGTGCTGGGCATGGCGGCCTTCGGCCTGGAGGAATCCAGCCACTACGCGGAAGCGGAAGACACCGGCCGCGCCGCGGTCGCGATGAATCCGCGCGATCCCTGGGCGATCCATGCGGTGACGCACGTCTTCGAGATGCAGGGCCGCCACCGCGCCGGGGCGCAGTGGCTGGCGAGCCGCGAGACCGACTGGGCCGTGGACAACGGCTTCTCCTTCCACAACTGGTTCCACGCGGCCCTGTTCCACCTGGAGGACATGGACACGCAGTCGGCGCTGGCCGTGTATGACAAGCACCTGGCCGGCGTGGCCGAGTTGGCCTTGCAGCGCGTGGACCGCGCCGCGATCCTCTGGCGCCTGAAGCTGCTGGGCGTGGACGTGGCCTCCCGTTTCAGCGCGCTGCGCCAGACCTGGCGCACGGAGCTGCCGGCGGCGGGCTTCTACGCCTTCAACGACGTGCATGCGCTGCTCTCGTGCCTGGGCGCCGAGCCGGACCCCGGCGCCAACGCTGCCGCGGAGGGCCTGCTGGACGTCATGGCCGATGCCGCCTGGGGCAGCGGCGGCAGCAACGAACAGATGGCACGCAAGGTCGGCCTGCCGCTCGCGCGCGCCCTGATGGCCTACGCACGCGGCAACTGGGCCGAAGCGACCGAGGGCCTCCTGCGCGTGCGCGATGGCGCCCACCTGTTCGGCGGCAGCCACGCGCAGCGGGACATCGTGACGCTCACGCTGCTGGATGCGGCGGTGCGCGCCGGCCAGCACGCGCTCGCCTCGCACATCCTGGCCGAGCGCTATCCGGCCAAGCAGCACACGGCGCTGACGGCGTTCTGGGAGCGACGGGCTGCGGCGTGAAGCCGGCCGCCGAATCGGCGCACCCCGTGTTGGCCTTCAATCGAAGTCCAGCACCACCTTCATCGCCTGCGAGCGGTCGGCCGCCAGCGCGAAGGCGCGGCCGGCGTCGCGATACGGCAGGGTCGCGGAGATCAAGGGCTTCACGTCGACCAGCCCCTTGTTCAGCAGCTCCACCGCCATGGCGAATTCCTCGTGGAAGCGGAAGGCGCCGCGCAGGTCGAACTCCTTGGCGACGATGGTGTTGATCGGCAGCGTGAGCTCGCCACCCAGGCCGACCTGCACGATGATGCCGCGCGGCCGCAAGGCTCCGAAGGCGCCGCGCAGCGCGCGCTCGTTGCCGCTGGCTTCGAACAGCACGTCGAAGCTGCCCTTGTCGGCCTCGTGGCGCGCCAGCCCCTGGGGCTCCTCGGCCACGTTGATCGCTTCGTCCGCACCCACCTTCAGGGCGCTGCGCAGCGGGGCGGCGGCCACGTCGGTCACCGCGATGTGCGTGGCACCTGCCCGCCGGGCGGCGACCACGACCAGCGCGCCGATCGGGCCACAGCCGGTCACCAGCACGCGCTTGCCCACCAGCGAACCGGCGCGGCGCACCGCATGCAGCGCCACCGACAGCGGTTCGGCCAAGGCACCTTCGGCATCGCTGACGCGGTCGGCCAGCTTGTAGGCCTGGCTGGTCTCGATGACGATCTGCTGGCGGAAGGCGCCCTGCACGTGCGGCATGCGCATCGCACTGCCGTAGTAGCGCATGTCCAGGCAGTGGTTCTGCAGCCCTTGCTGGCAATAGCGGCACAGCCCGCAGGGCCGGCTGGGACTGACCGCGACGCGGTCGCCCGCTGCGAAGCCGACGACGGACCGCCCCGCCGCCTCGACGACGCCGGCCACTTCGTGCCCCAGCACCATCGGCTCCTGGATGCGCACCGTGCCGAAGCCGCCGTGCTGGTAGTAGTGCAGGTCCGAGCCGCAGATGCCGCCGCAGCGCACCCGCACCAGCAACTGGTGCGGCAGCGTGTCGGGCGTCGGGATGTCCTCGACCCGCAGGTCGCCGGGAGCGTGGATGACGAGTGCTTCCATGGTGGTTCTCAGAGGGTGGCGGTGACGCCGCCATCCACGTACAGGATGTGGCCGTTGACGAAGCTGGAAGCGTCGCTGGCCAGGAACACGGCGGCTCCCACCAGGTCCTCGACGTCGCCCCAGCGCCGCGACGGCGTGCGTCCGACCAGCCAAGCGCTGAACTCCGCGTTGTTCACCAGCGCTTCGGTCAACTCGGTCTTGAAGTAGCCGGGCCCCAGGCCGTTGACCTGGATGCCGTGCTGGCCCCAGTCGATGGCCATGCCCTTGGTCAGCATCTTCACCGCGCCCTTGCTGGCCGTGTACGGCGCGATGTTGGGACGTCCGAGCTCGCTCTGCACGGAGCAGATGTTGATGATCTTGCCGCGCCGCCGCGGGATCATGCAGCGGGCCACGGCCTGCCCCACCAGGAACACGCTGTCGACGTTGGTCTTCATCAGCGTGTGCCATTCCGCTTCGGGGAACTCCTCCAGCGGCGCGCGCCGCTGCATGCCGGCGTTGTTCACGAGGATGTCGATCGGGCCGACGTCGCGCTCGATCCGGGCCACGGCCTCCGCGACCGCGGCGCCGTCGGTCACGTCGAAAGGCACGGCATGCACGCTGGCGCCATCCGCGCGCAGGCGGGCCGCTGCCTGCTTGAGCTTTTCTTCGTTGCGGGCGTTGAGGATCACGCTGGCGCCGGCGCCTGCCAGGCCCCCGGCCAGCGCAAAGCCGATGCCGGAACTGGAACCGGTCACCAGCGCGGTGCGGCCGGCGAGATTGAAGCGATCGAGGACGGATTTCAAGCAGCACTCCTGTTGGGGAACGCGGATGCGATCTCCAGCCATTCGACCACGGCATCCCGCCGGGCGGCAACAGGGAGTTCCGCCGCGACCGGGCGCGGCGGAGCTGCAGTCGCCGGCCGAGGGCTCTGCAAGCCCCCGGCCGGACGGGATCAGCGGGTGCCGTGGATCTCGACTTCGACGCGCCGGTCCGGCGCGAGGCAGGCGATCAAGGCTTGCGTCTGGGCCGATCCGCGGCAATCGGCGGCGCGCGTCACCGGGCTGGACGGGCCGGCGCCCTGGGCCACGATCTTCTGCGCAGGCACGCCGCCGGAGCGCACCAGGTACTCGCCCACGGCCGCAGCACGGCGTGACGACAGGGCCTCGTTGTACCGGGCGGAGCCCAGGCGGTCCGTGTGTCCCGTCACCTGCACGGAGGCGAAGTCGACGCCCCGCAGATCCGCCGCCAGCTTGTCCAGCGATTGCCGGCCCGCCGGCTTGATGGCGGACTGGTCGAAGTCGAAGAGCGAATCGGCCGAGAGGCTGACCCGCTTGACGACCACGGGCACGGGCTGCGGTGCTGCCGGCACGACAACAGGAGCCGGTGCCGCGGGCGCCGCGACGTATTGCGCCGGGGCCGGGGCCGGCGCCGGGGCCGCAACGGCCGCGCGCGCCGGGGCCGGTGAGCCACCGAAGCGGTACACCAAGCCGACCGAGAGCATGTCCACGTCGCCGCGGTTGCCCACCGCATCCTTCAGGCGGTAGCGCTCTCCTTCCACGCGCAGTGCGAGGGAGTCGGTGAACGCGTAGGCCAGGCCCAGGCCGAACTTGACATTCGTGGAGCGCTGGCTGGGCGTCGCATTCGCATAGGGCACGCGGGCGGCGCCGGTGGCACTGAAGCGGTCTTCGGCCCTCACCGACGTGACCCCCACCCGGCCCAGCGCGGACAACCGGCCCATGAGGGGCAGCGTCCCCACCAGGTCGGCGTTCCAGCCCTTCACGCGCATGTCGCCGGTCAGGCTGCCTGCCGGCGTGGTCTGGGCCGTGTAGCCAAAGTTCCCGAGGTCGAAGTAGCCGGCCTCCACGCCGAAGTAGCGATTGATCTGGTAGCCGCCGAACAGCTTGTAGCCGGTGTCGCCGTCACGGTCTTCGATCGAGCTGGTGCCCAGGCCCTGGCCGCCCAGCCCGGTGGTGATTCTCGCGTCGTCGATGGTGGCGCGCGCACGGCCGATGCTGCCGCCGACGTACCAGCCGGCGTCCTGCGCCAGGGCGGCAGATGCGCTGAAGAAGGCCAGCGCGGTGGCGCCCAGCAGGGCCGGTGTTCTCATGAAGGTCATGGATCTGCTTTTGTTGGAGTTGGCGACGCGGATCAAGGAACGTTCACCACGGTGTTGACCATCGTGACCGAGGCGCCGAGCGACAGGACGCGGCCGTTGATGGTGACCGGGGCTACGTTGCCCGCGGTGGAGATCGCCGCCCCGGACTGCGCAATGATGGTGCCGACCATCGTCCCGCCGCCCGCCGCGTTGATGGTGGCGGCGCTGCCGACCTGCCAGAACACGTTCTTCGCCTGTGCGCCGTTGGTGAGGATCACGCTCACCGGAGCCGTGGCTCCCGGACCGCCGACGGTGAGCGAGGTGGCCATCTGGAACAGCCAGGTCGCGTTGGGGTCACCCTGCGCGTCCAGCGTCAGGTTGCCGCCCTGGATCCGGAAAGTTCCGCCGGCGGCGGTGTACGTTCCCTTCGTGAGCGTGAGGTTCGCCAGGTTGCCCGCGCCTGCGTCAGCACCGCGGGGCGTGGCCACCAGCGTGTTGTAAACCGCGAGCGCATCGGCGCGGGCCTGCGTGGCCGTGGCGAACGTGGCCGCCGTTCCTTCGGTCGGGCAACCGACCGTGGGCGGAGGCGCCGCGGTGAAGATCCCGCCCGTGACGTTGCCCACGTTGAGCGGGGTCTCGGTGTAGGTGCAGTTCGGCGTCGCGTCATGGAAACCGGTCACCAGCGTGGAAGCGCCGGTGGTGCCGATCTGCCCGTTGATGACGGTATTGATGCCCTGGTTGGTGATGCCCGCCGAGCCGCCGAAGACGCCGAAGGGCGCGGCCGCGCCCAACGCGGGTGGCACCGGCAGCGTGACCACGCCGGGTATGCCGGCCGTGCCGGGGGTTGCACCGGGCGTCCCCGTGCCATCGAAGCCGAGCACGGGGTCGCGTCCGCCGCCACCGCCGCCGCAGGCGACGACGGAACACAGGAGAAGGGCAGCCGCGCAGGCGCGCGTGCTGCGAGAAGTACGAAGTTTCATGAAATCCTTGGAGTAAAGCTCTCCCCGACCCGGGGTGCGGACCAGAGGCGGATGCCTGCGCCGCCGTCTGCGTGCGGCATCCAGGCAGGGCCCACGGTAGGGCTGCCATGCGGCGCGGTCTGTCCGCTACCGCACGGTGTTGCGTGGCGAACACGAAACGAGCAGATCGTGGGATTTGCGAGCGAGCGCTGAACGCGCGCGCGAGGAGACGGCGGGCGCGCTGACTGAAAGGGCCAGGGCGCGGGGGTCAGTACAGGCGCCGCATCCAGGCGCTAGGGCGCCCTGGCCACGAGCGCGAGGCCGGCCGGCGATCGGACGCCGTCAGCCCAAGGAACTCACGCAGGCATTGATCAGCCCTGCAGGATGAAGTATCCGAACAGCAGTGCGCACAGCGCCGCCATGGCGGCGCAGACCCAGAACGCGCGATTCCGCTGCCGGATCTCGTTCTCCAGCAGCGCCACAAGTCCGTCGCCGTCCTCTGCACGTCGCATGGGTTGGTCCTCCGCATCCACAGGCGCGGAATTCTGCACCCGCGTGACGGGCAACGCAGACTGTTACGCCGCTGTGCGCGAGGTAGCGAGGACGGTGCTTCCGTTACCGTCGATGCGACCCTGCGCCCGCTCAAGCCATCTGCGCGGCGATACGCCGGCGCAGCTCGTGGAAGCGCGGCTCGGGCACGTCGACGAACAAGGGATCCGGCGCCGGCGGCACGGCATTCTTCACCGCGCTCCAGTCCTCCGGCGTGAGGAAGCGCGCTGCGCGCGGGAGGACATCCTCTTCTTCCCGGGCGATGTGGTTGCCGTAGTAGACGAGGTAGGTCGCCGCGGCCATCTCGAGCTCGGCGCGCTCGACCATCGCATCGGCGCTGGCGCTCTCCAGCAGCTCGCGCAGGGCCTCGCCGGCGTGCGCGATGACCCGGTGTTCCTGGATCAGCCGCGCAATCGGCAGGTCACGGTCCGGGCAGTGCCGCAACAGCCGCCGGAACGCCTCGTCCTCGCGCGGATGGTGGTACTTGTCGGCGAACTCGTGCAGGTAGCGGATCGCATCGAGCATCAGCTGGTAGTTGGGCGCTTGCCCGCAGTGAAAGGCGTCCATCTGCTTCTGCAGCATGGCGAGCAGGTGGTTGAAATACACGTGCTCCTGGTGCCAGGCATCGACGGGATTGACCATGACCTGCTCCGTTCCGGTTGAAGGATGGAGCCATGATGGCGCAGCGTCGCCGCAGAACATTGAGCTGACGCAAGTGGGAGCACTGCGGGCAACTTCATGGGATCCTCGTCGCGGGTGAAGCACGCCGGAGATCCGGCGCCCGGCCTCAGTCCGCCTTGATACCCAGGGTGCGCACCATCTTGCCCCAGCGTTCCATGTCGCCCTGGAAGACCTTGGCGAATTCCTCCGGCGTGGACGGGGCCGGCTCCATGCCCAGCTTGACGATCGCGTCGGTCACGGCCGGCTGCCTGACCACCTGGCCGATCTCCGCGGCGAGCCGCTTGACCACGGGTGCCGGCGTGCCGCCGGTGGTGAACACGCCGTACCACGTCAGCACGACGTAGTCCTTCAGTCCAGACTCGATGACGGTCGGCACGTTGGGCAGCTGCGGCACGCGGTTGGGGCTGGTGACCGCGATGATGCGCACCTTGCCGCTGGCGGTCGCCGCGATCGCGGCCGGGAGGCCGGCGAAGTTGACCTGTGCCAGGCCCGCCATCACGTCCTGCAGCGCCGGCGCGTCGCCCTTGTACGGGATGTGCGTCATGCTGACGCCAGCCATGTTCTTGAAGTACTCGGTGCCCAGGTGCGCGCCGGTGCCGTTGCCGCCGGTGCTGTAGTTCAGCTTGCCCGGGTTCTGCTTCGCGTAGGCGATCAGGTCGGCCACGTTCTTCACCGGCAGCCCGTCGTTGACCACGATGGCCAGTGCCGAACGCGAGATCAAGGTCACCGGCTGGATGTCCTTGGCCGCGTCGAAGGGCAGCTTGCTGTAGATCGCCGGCGCGATGGTCTGCCCGCCCGTGGAACCGAGCAGCAGCACTTGGCCGTTCGGTGTGGCCCGCGCCATTTCGGCGGCGGCCACGTTGCTGCCGGCGCCCGGCTTGTTCTCCACCACGACGGTGGTCTTCGTCTGCGCCTGCAGGGGCGTGCTGATCAGGCGCGCGATGGCATCGTTGGCGCCACCCGGGGCGAAGCCGACCAGCAGGCGCACGGGTCCGGGCGGCATGTCATCGGCGATGGCGGGAACGGAGCCGGCGACGAGCACGGCCAGGGCGAACATCCTGAACAACTTCACGGAACTTCCTTTCGGGTAAGCATACGGGTTCAACGGGCCTCGGCGAGGGCGCGCACTTGCGACTTGAGCATCGCGCGCGCGGCGTGCAGTTCGCCGCGGCGGGTCTGCACCAGGTCCTGCACGCGGGCCAGTTGCCGCTGCAACTCGCGCACGCGGGCATGCACCACCTGCGGCGCGGGGCCGCCGCCCTGGGTGCGCTCGAAGGTCGTGATGGCCGGGTCGAGGCTACGGCGCACGGCCTCGTCGCCCAGGTTCACTGCGCGGCCGATCTGCGCCTCGCAAGCGGCGTCGACCATCGCGGAGGTGATCTCGTGCGCCGGCCGCTTCGCGTCCATGGCGGCGCGCACCACCGCGCCAACCACGTGGTGGGCCTCGCGGAAGGACAGTCCGCGCTCGCGCACCAGCGCGTCGGCCAGGTCGGTGGCCGTGCAGAAGTCGTTGCGGGCCCGCTCCAGCATCGCTTGCGCATTGGGCGTCGCGGTGCGCAGCACCAGCCCCAACAGCTTGTAGATGCGCAGCGTTTCCTCGGCGGACTCGTAGAAGCCGCGCATGGTCTCGCGGTTGCCGTCGCCGGTGTGGGTGAAGTTGACGCCCTTCACGGTGGCCAGCGCGCCGGCCAGCAGGCCCGTGAGCTGGCCGGCCTTGCCCTTGAGCGACTCCAGCACGATCGGGTTCTTCTTCTGCGGCATGATGCTGGAGGTGCCCGCGACACTGTCGGGGAAGTCCACCAGGCCGAACTCGTGGGTGCACCACACGTAGAAGTCCTGCGCCACGCGGCTCGCGCCGACCGCGGCGATCGCGAAGGCCGACATCAGCTCCAGCGCGTAGTCGCGCGAGGCCACCGCGTCCAGCGCATGCGGCGCGGCGCCGGCGAAACCAAGCAGTTGCGCCGCATCCTGCGACAGGATGGGGAAGGACGTCCCGGCCAGCGCGCCGGCGCCCAGCGGGCAACGCGCGAGCACGGCTTGCGCCGCCTGCAGCCGGTCGAGGTCGCGCGCCAGCGTTTCCGCCACGCCCAGCAGCCAGTAGCCATACGTGATGGGCTGGGCCGGCTGCAGGTGGGTGTAGCCGGGCATCACGACCTCGGCGTAGCGCTGCGCGTTCGCCAGCGCGGCGGCGCAGGCCTCCCTGCCGGCGTCCAGCAGGTCCAGCACCACCAGGCGCGCACGCATGCGATCCATGGTGGACAGGATGTCGTTGCGGCTGCGCGCTACGTGCAGGCAGCCGCCCACGTGCGCGCCGGCGCTGCGCATCAGGTGCGCCTCATAGTTGAAATAGGCGTCTTCGATCGCCGGGTCCAGCGGGACGGCCGCCGCGCCCTCCTCCTCCATGCGCAGCAAGGCGGCGGCGAGCGTCGCGCCATCCGCGGCCGGCAACAGGCCGGCGCGCGCCAGCATCACCAGGTGCGCCTGATTGACATCGGACAGATGCGTGAACACCGCGGGGAAATCGCGGGCGAGCCGCGGGCCGTACACGTGTTCGCAGACTTCGGGGGCCGTCGCTTCGGACAGGCGTCGACTGACTTTGGATTCCATCGCGGGGCAGTATGGAAACGGCCCACAATGCGGTCAAATCATTAGTTACCGGACCTGCATTCGGATTTGATATGCAGGGCACCGTCCTGAGCCGCATGGATTTCCGCGAGATCGAAGCCTTCCGTTCCGTCATGCTGACGCGGTCCATGACGCTGTCGGCCGCCGCCCTGCACACTTCGCAGCCGAACGTGAGCCGGCTAATCGCGCGGCTGCAGAAGCACTCGGGCTTTCGCCTGTTCCAGCGCGTCGGCCTGCGGCTGGTGCCCACGCCCGAGGCGGAGGCGCTCTACGACGAAGTGCAGCGTTCCTTTGCCGGCCTGGGCGCCATCGAGGACGCCGCCGCGGCGATTCGCGCGCAGGGCTCCGGCGGCCTGCGAATCGGCGCTTCCGCCGCCCTGTCGCTTGGCGTGCTGCCCGCAGCCATCCGGCTGTTCCGCCAGCGCTGCCCGGACGTCGTGATCAAGGTGCACACCAGCGACTCGGCCACGGTCTGCAAGTGGGCCGCCGCGGGCCAGTGCGACTTCGGCCTGGCCTCCTTCGTGCCGGACATGCCGGAGCTCGCGATGGAATTGCTGCACCGGGAAAACGGCCTGTGCATCGTGCCATCCGGCCACCGACTGGCGAAGAAGCGCCGCGTGCAGGCCGCGGACCTGGATGGCGAATCCTTCATCTCGCTGGGAGCCAGCGACCTCGCGCGCGCGCAGATCGATGCCGCCTTCCACCCGGACCGTCGCCGCATGAACCTTGAGACGCCTTACGCCGCGACCATCTGCACCATGGTCAGCATGGGCCTGGGCGTGAGCGTAGTCAACCCGATGGTGTTGCGCTGCCTGCCGCTGCCCAACGTGGTCGCCTTGCCGTTTGCGCCCGCGGTGGACTTCCGTTGTTACTGGGTGCGCGCCGCCCACCGGCTGGAGCAGGCGATGGCGCAGGAGTTCATGCGGTGCGTGCGCGAGGTGTTCGCGCCGCCTGCCCCGGGCAAGCGCGCGCGCTAGCTTCGTGCGGCAGACGGAAGCGACGCACCGGCGCCGCTGCCGCCTCGACCCGTCAGACGAGCTGGGTCAACGCATTCTCGAAGGCCACGCGCGCGATGCCGGTGGTCGCCGTCGACCGGGCGTGGCAGCGCTCCAGCGCAGCAGCCACGGTGGCCGAGACGTCACCGAAGATCGCTTCGTCCGAGATCTCGGCGTTGCCTGCCATCAGGAAGGCGAAGGCGCGCGCCATGCCGCAGTTGGCGATGAAGTCCGGGATCACCGCGACGCGGGAATCCGCGTTCTCGTAGATCGGACCGTAGAAGATCTCGGCATCGGCGAAAGGCACGTTGGCACCGCTGGACACGACTTCCAGCCCGCCCGCGACCAGCTGCTCCACCTGCTGGCGCGTCACCAGGCGCGAGCCGGCGCAGGGCAGGAAGATGTCGGCACCCACGCTCCAGACGCGGCGGTTGATCTCCTCGAAGGACAGCATCCCCTTGGCCGAGAGCTGGTTGCCCTTCTTCTGCAGGAACAGCGCGCGCAGCTCCTCGAAGCTGAAGCCCTCGGGCCTGAGCAGCCCGCCTTCGCGGTCGATGATGCCGACCACGCGCGCACCGGCCTGTGCCAGGTAGTAGGCGGCGGTCGAGCCGACGTTCCCCCAGCCCTGCACGACCACGCGCTTGCCGGCGACCGCGCCGCCATAGAGCCGGTAGTAGTGCAGCACCGATTCGGCCACGCCCCAGCCCGTGATCAGGTCGGCGACCAGGTACTTGCGGGACGGCTCGGGCGTGTAGCGGGGGTCCTCCACCACCTTGGCCACGCCCATGCGCAGCTGCCCCACCTTCTGGATGCGCTCGCTGTCGCTGGGCACGAAGTGGCCGTTGACCACGCCCTCCTGCGGATGCCACAGCCCATAGCTCTCGGTGATCGGGATCACCTCGTGCACCTCGTCGATGTTGAGGTCGCCGCCGGTGCCGTAGTAGGTCTTGAGCAGCGGCGTCACGGCCTTGTACCAGCGCTTGAGCACCTCGCCCTTGCGCGGGTCCGCGGGGTCGAAGTCGATGCCGGACTTGGCGCCGCCGATGGCGGGGCCGGACACGCTGAACTTCACCTCCATGGTCTTGGCCAGGGACTCCACCTCGCGGCGGTCCAGGCCGGGGCGCATGCGCGTGCCGCCGCCGGCGGCGCCGCCGCGCAGGGAGTTGATGACGACCCAGCCCCTGGCGGGCGTCTCGGCGTCGTGCCATTCGAAGACGATCTCGGGGGCCTTGGTCTCGAAGCGGTGCAGCAGTTCTTTCATCTCGGTCTTTCGGTATGCGGGGGATTCGGTGGTGTCTTCAGGCGAGCAGCAGCTTGTCGTCGTCCAGCTTCTCGCCGCGGGTCTTCTCGAACATGTGCAGCAGGTCGGGCACGTCCATGCCGGCGCGCTCGCGGCCCTTGACGTCGAGGATCACGCGGCCCTCGTGCAGCATCACGGTGCGCGTGCCGTAGTCCAGCGCCTGGCGCATGCTGTGCGTGACCATCATGGCCGTCAGCTTGCCGGCCTCGACGATCTTCGCCGTGAGTTCCAGCACGAAGGCCGCCGTCTTCGGGTCCAGCGCCGCGGTGTGCTCGTCCAGCAGCAGGATGCGCGAGGGCTGCAGCGAGGCCATCACCAGGCTCACGGCCTGGCGCTGGCCGCCGGAGAGCAGGCCCATGCGGTCCGCGAGCCGGTTTTCCAGGTTGAGGCCCAGGATGCGGAGCTTGTCGCGGAACACCTCGCGCAGGCTGCGCGTGAGCGAGAAGCCCAGGCCGCGGCGCGCGCCGCGCTTCCAGGCCAGCGCCATGTTCTCCTCGATGGTCAGCGCCTCGCAGGTGCCCGCCATCGGGTCCTGGAAGACGCGCGCGACCAGGTCGGAGCGCTGCCAGGCCGAGCGGCGGGTGACATCCGCGTCGTCGATCTGGATGCTGCCGCGGTCGACCATCAGGTCGCCGCTGATGGCATTCAGGAAGGTCGACTTGCCGGCACCGTTGGAGCCGATGACCGTGACGAACTGCCCCGTGGGGATGTGCAGGTCCAGCCCGCGCAGCACGCGGTTCTCGATCGGCGTTGCGGGGTTGAAGGTGATTTCCAGGCCTTTGGCGCGCAGCATTACCTGGCCTCCTTCACGATGACGGCGGGATTGGTGCGCGCGCCGGGCAACAGGCCGGCCAGCTTGCGCTTGTAGCTGGGAACGAGCAGCGCGAAGGCGACCAGCACCGCGGTGACCAGGTTCAGGTCCTGGGCCTGCAGGCCGATGAAGTCGCTGTTGAGCGCCAGCGCGATGAAGAAGCGGTACAGCACGGCGCCGAGCACGCAGGCCAGGGTCGTGACGACCAGGCTGCGCGCCGGCAGGATGGTCTCGCCGATGATCACCGCGGCCAGGCCGACGACGATGGTGCCTATGCCCATGGAGATGTCCGCGCCGCCTTGCGACTGCACGAACAGCGCGCCGGCCAGCGCGACCAGGCCGTTGGACAGCGCCAGTCCGGCGATCGTCAGCCGGTCCGTGGAGATGCCCTGTGCCCGTGCCATGCGCGGGTTGCCGCCGGTGGCGCGCATCGCCAGGCCCGTTTCCGAGGCGAAGAACAGGTCGATCCCGATCTTTGCGGCGACCACCACCGCCAGCAGCACCAGCGGCTTGAGCCAGTGTTCGGGCATGCCGCCGAACTGCAGCAGGCTGAACACCGTCGCGTCGTTGATCAGCGCCACGTTCGGCTTGCCCATGATGCGGAGGTTGACCGAGTACAGCGCGATCATCACCAGGATGCTCGCGAGCAGCTGCATGATGCGCAGCCGCACGTTCAGCCAGGCCGTGAGCCAGCCGGCCAGCGCGCCGGCCACGACCGCCGCAGCCGTCGCGGCGAAGGGGTTCCAGCCCGCGACGATCAGTGCCGCGGCCACGGCGCCGCCCAGGGGGAAGCTGCCGTCGACCGTGAGGTCGGGAAAGTTGATGATCCGGAAGGAGAGGTAGACGCCCAGCGCGACCAGCCCGAAGATGAGGCCGATCTCGATGGCGCCCAGCGAAGCGATGAGCGACATGGCGGTCCGGCCCCTTACTTCACCACGACCTTGGCCGAGCCGACCAGTTCCTCGGGCAGCGTCACGCCCTGCTTGAGCGCGGCGGCCGGGTTCACGTGCAGTTCGAAGGTGCTGCTGGTCTGCGAGGCGATGGTGCCGGGGGCCTCGCCCTTGAGGATGCGCACCACGATCTTGCCGGTCTGGTGGCCGATGTCGTAGTAGTTCAGGCCCAGCGCCGCCACGGCGCCGCGCTTGACGCCGTCGGTGTCCGCCGCGACCACGGGGATCTTCGCCTGCTGCGCCACCTTGACGATGCCCTCGAAGGCGGACATCACGTTGTTGTCGGTGGGCGCATAGATCACGTCGACCTTGCCCACCAGGCTCTGCGCGGCGCTGGCCACGTCCACGGTGCGCGCCGCGGCGGCTTCCACCAGCGTGAGACCGGCCGCCGGCACCGCCTTCTTCAGGGCATCGACGATGGCCACCGAATTCGCTTCGCCCGGGCTGTAGATCACGCCCACGCGCTTGCCGTTGGGGACGACGCGCTTGATGAGGGCCAGGTGCTTGTCCAGCGGCGAGAGGTCGGAGACGCCGGTGACGTTGGTGCCGGACGCATCCCAGGTCTTGACCAGCTTGGCCGCGACGGGGTCCGTGACCGCGCTGTAGACGACCGGGATGTCCTTGCTCGCGGCGACCACGGCCTGCGCCGAGGGCGTGGCGATGGCGACGATCACGTCGGGCCGCGCGCCGGCGAACTTGCGGGCGATCTGGGCGGCCGTGCCGTTGTTGCCCTGGGCGGACTGGTATTCGAACTTGAGGTTCTTGCCGACCTCGAAACCGGCGGCCTTGAGTTCGTCCCGGACGCCGTCACGCACGGCATCGAGGGCCTGGTGCTCGACGATCGCGGTGACCGCCACCGACTTTTCGGCGGCGCAGGCGGGCGTGGCAGCCATGGCAGTGGCCGAGGCGGCGATGAGGGCCAGGGAGGAACGCAGGAAAGAATGTTGCACGTTGGGGTCCTTGTGGGAAATGGTCGGCACGGTTGCGCTGGAATGGCGGTCTCCGAGGGGAGATCTGTTTGACCTGCGTCAAGGAGCCGCTTTCCTGGGGCAGAAGTGTGAACTTTGGCGTGAAAAATCGGCTTTCATCCGGCGTCAGGGCGAACCCTAGGTCAGGAAATATCATTGCGTCTTCTGCTGGAATGAGGAGACGAACTTGCAAGTCATCGACATCGACCGCGTCGACCGGAAAATCCTGGCCTTCCTGCAGGAGAACGGCCGCGCATCGAACCTGGAGCTCGCCGCGGCCGCCGGCCTGTCACCCGCGCAATGCCATCGCCGCCACCGGCGCCTGGAGGAGACCGGCCTGATCGCGCGCTACGAGACGCGCCTGGCGCCCGCGCGGCTGGACCTGAACGTCGTGGCCTTCATCCTGGTGTCGATGGAGAAGGGCCACATCCGCGACCTGTCGAAGTTCACCGGTCTGGTGATGAAGATGCCGGAGGTGCTGGAGTGCTATGCCATCACCGGCGACTACGACTTCGTGGTCAAGGTCATCGCCCGCGACCTGAAGGGACTGTCGAACCTGTTGATCGACAAGGTGATGCGCATGCCGGGCGTCGACGGCGTGCGCTCCATCGTCTGCCTCGACGAGTTCAAGTGCACCAGCTCGCTGCCCTTGCCCGGCTGAGGCCGCGCGAGCTCAGACGAGGCTGACGTTGGACTTGAACGGCCGCATGACGAAGCTCGTGCGGCAATCCTGCACGCTGGGGTGCTTGAGCAGCGTGTCCATGACGAAGCGCGTGTAGTGGTCCATGTCCGCCACCAGCACCTTCAGCAGGTAGTCCATGTCCCCGGTGAGGGAGACGCACTCCACCACCTCCGGCCAGGTCTCCACGGCGGCGGAGAACAGGTCCATGGGGTTGCGCTTGTCGCCGTCGCTCTGCTTGGCCATGCGCACGTTGATGTACGCGGTCAGGCCCAGGCCGACGCGCCGCGCACGCACGAGGGCGACATAGCCGGCGATCACGCCGGCCTCCTCCAGGCGCTTGACGCGGCGCAGGGTGGCCGAGGCCGACAGGCCCACCTTGCCCCCCAATTCCTCATAGGAGAGGCGCCCATTGGACTGCAGGGCAACAAGGATGCGCCGATCCAGGGCATCCAGATCGATCGGATCGTCCATTTCCTGATTCTTGCACGAATCATGTTCGGAACGACCGATTCGGGCCGCAGTTCGCACGAACCCTGCGGCCGGCCAGGCCTAAAGTCCCCCTACCGACTTTCCTGCCTGGAGCCAAGACATGCCCGACCTCTTCGACAACCCCATGGGCCTGTGCGGATTCGAGTTCGTCGAATTCGCCTCGCCCGTGCCCGACGTGCTCGAGCCCCTGTTCGAGAAGATGGGTTTCTCCCTGGTCGCGAAGCACCGCTCCAAGGACGTGCTGCTGTACCGGCAGGGCGACATCAACTTCATCGTCAACCGTGAGCCGAAAAGCTTCGCCGGCTACTTCGCCGCGGAACACGGTCCGTCCGCCTGCGCGCTGGCCTTTCGCGTGCGTGATTCGCACAAGGCCTACGAGCGCGCGCTGGCGCTGGGCGCGCAGCCGGTGGAGATCCCCACCGGGCCCATGGAGCTGCGCCTGCCCGCGATCAAGGGCATCGGCGGCGCACCGCTGTACCTGATCGACCGCTTCGAGGACGGCAAGTCCATCTACGACATCGACTTCGAATGGCTGCCGGGCGGGGAGCGCCATCCCAGGGGGCACGGCCTGAAGGTCATCGACCACCTCACGCACAACGTCTACCGCGGCCGCATGGCGCACTGGGCCGCGTTCTACGAGCGCCTGTTCGGCTTCCGCGAGATCAAGTACTTCGACATCAAGGGCGAGTACACGGGCCTCACCTCCAAGGCGATGTCGGCACCCGACGGCATGATCCGCATCCCGCTGAACGAGGAGGCCGGCAAGACCTCGGGTCAGATCGAGGAATTCCTGATGAAGTTCAGCGGCGAGGGCATCCAGCACGTGGCCCTCGCCTCGGACAACCTGATCGAGACGGTCGACGCCCTGCAGATGGCGGGCGTGCCGCTGATGACGGCGCCCAACGACATCTACTACGAGATGCTGCAAGAGCGCCTGCCTGGCCACGGCCAGCCGGTGGGCGAGCTGCAGGCGCGCGGCATCCTGCTCGATGGCGACACGAGCACGGGGCAGCCGCGGCTGCTGCTGCAGATCTTCAGCGAGACGCTGCTGGGGCCGGTGTTCTTCGAGTTCATCCAGCGCAAGGGCGACGACGGCTTCGGCAACGGCAACTTCAAGGCGCTGTTCGAGTCGCTCGAGCGCGACCAGATCCGCCGCGGCGTGCTGCAGGTGGAAGACAAGGAGACTGCGTGATGCCCAAGATCGACCGCATCCACCACGTCGCCTACCGCTGCAAGGACGCGAAGGAAACCGTGCTCTGGTACCAGAAGAACCTGGACATGGACTTCGTGCTGGCGATCGCCGAGGACCAGGTGCCGTCGACCAAGGCGCCGGATCCGTACATGCACATCTTCCTCGACGCCGGCATGGGCAACGTGCTGGCCTTCTTCGAGCTGCCCACGCAGCCGGAGATGGGCCGCGATCCGAACACGCCCGCCTGGGTGCAGCACATCGCCTTCCGCGTGAAGGACCGCGCGACACTGCTGGCCTTCAAGGAAAAACTGGAAGGCAACGGCGTCGACGTGCTGGGCGTCACCGACCACGGCGCCTTCCACTCGATCTACTTCTTCGACCCGAACGGCCACCGGCTGGAACTGGCCTGCCCGGACCCCGAGGAAGAGGCGCTGAACAAGCGCCTGGGCGCGGTGAAGTGGGACATGCTCGAGGAGTGGTCCAAGACGAAGCGGGCGCCCAAGCACGCGGCCTTCCTGCACCGGCGCGAGTTCGAGCAATGAACGACTGCAACGATCCCGCCCTGGAAAGCTGGGTCGCGTCCGCCAACCTCGCGGACAACGACTTCCCGATCCAGAACCTGCCCTTCGGGCGCTTCCGGCGCCAGGGCGACACCGCCTGGTGCATCGGCGTGGCGATCGGCGACCAGGTGCTGGACTTGCGCCGCGCGGGACTGACGGACGCCGCGGACATGAACCACCTGATCCAGGCGCAGCCCCAGGACCGGCAGGCACTGCGCGAGCGGATCTCGCAAGGGCTGCGGCGCGGCAGCGCGCAGCGGGCGGCCTTCGAGGCCGCGCTCGTCCCGCAGTCCGAGGTGACGCTGGGCGTGCCCTGCGACATCCGCGACTACACCGATTTCTACGTCGGCATCCACCACGCCACCGCGATCGGCAAGCAGTTCCGCCCGGACAGTCCGCTGCTGCCCAACTACAAGTGGGTGCCGATCGGTTACCACGGCCGCGCCTCCACCATCGTCGCGAGCGGCACGAGCTTCCGCCGGCCGGTCGGCCAGACCAAGGCGCCGGATGCAGCGCAGCCGGCGGTGAACCCCAGCGCGCGCCTGGACATTGAGCTGGAACTGGGCATCGTGATCGGCCGGCCCAACGCCATGGGCGCAGCCATCTCCATGGCCGATGCCGAGAGCCACGTGTTCGGCGTCACCCTGTTCAACGACTGGAGCGCGCGCGACCTCCAGGCCTGGGAGTACCAGCCGCTGGGCCCCTTCCTGTCGAAGAACTTCTGCAGCACGATTTCTCCGTGGATGGTGACGCTGGAGGCGCTGGAGCCGTACCGCAAGCCGCTGGTGCGGCCCGAGGGCGATCCGCAGCCCTTGCCCTACCTGGACTCGGCGGACAACAAGGCGCGCGGCGCGTTCGACATCCAGCTCGAAGTGATCCTGCAGACGGCGCGCATGGCCGCGGCCGGGCACGCAGGCGACACGATCAGCCGCTCGAACTTCGCCGAAGCGGCGTACTGGACGATCGCGCAACTCGTGGCGCACCACACGGTGAACGGCTGCGCCCTGCAGGCCGGGGACCTGTTCGGCTCGGGCACGCTGTCGGGTCCGCGGCCCGACCAGGCGGGCTCCCTGCTGGAACTGACCGTGGGCGGCAAGCAGCCGCTGACGCTGTCGAACGGGGAGACCCGCACTTACCTGCAGGACGGCGACACCATCGTGCTGCGCGGGCACTGCGAGCGCGCCGGTTTGCGCCGCATCGGCTTCGGAGAGTGCCGCGGCACCGTCATCGCATGAAGCTCGCATCGCACGAGATCGATTCGCAGCTGGCGACGCTGCCGCAGTGGAAGTTCGGCGCCGAACGGGGCGGCACGCTCACCCGCGAATTCGTCTTCCACGACTTCGCCCAGGCCTTCGGCTTCATGGGCCAGGTGGCGGTGCACGCCGAGAAGCGCAACCACCACCCGGAATGGTTCAACGTCTACAACCGGGTGGCCGTGACCCTCACCACCCACGACGTCGGCGGGGTCTCCGCCAACGACGTCGCCATGGCGCTGCTGATGGACCGCATCGCCGCCGCACTTGCAACGCAGACGCACTGAGTACCGGAGCCTTCTCATGCTGAACCAACTCAAGGAAACCGTCACGCACAGCCTGGCCGCCGGGTCCGGGCGGACGCCGGAGCGCCCCGACTGGACGATTCCGCAGGGCTGGGAGAAGTACACGCCGCAGGAGCACGCGGTGTGGAAGACGCTCTTCGAGCGGCAAAGCAAGCTGCTGCCGGGACGCGCCTGCGACGAGTTCGTGCGAGGCATGAAAGACCTGCCGATCGGCCCCGGGCAGATCCCGGACTTCGAGCAGCTCTCCGAGATCCTCATGAAGCGCACGGGCTGGCAGGTGGTCGCTGTGCCAGGACTGGTGCCCGACGACGTGTTCTTCGAGCACCTGGCCCACCGGCGCTTCCCCGCCGGCCACTTCATCCGCAAGCCGCACGAGCTGGACTACCTGGAAGAGCCGGACGTCTTTCACGACGTGTTCGGGCACGTCCCCATGCTGATGAACCCGGTGATCGCCGACTACATCCAGGCCTACGGGGAAGGCGGGCTGCGCGCCAGGCGCCTCGGGGTGCTGGAGAAGCTCGCGCGCGTCTACTGGTACACCGTGGAGTTCGGGCTGGTGAAGCAGTCGGACGGCCTGCGGATCTACGGCGCGGGCATCGCGTCCTCGGCCACGGAGACCGTGTTCTCGGTCGAGGATGCCTCGCCCAACCGGCTGGGCTTCGAGCTGGAGCGCGTCATGCGCACCCGCTATCGCATCGACGACTTCCAGGAAACCTACTTCGTGCTGGAGCACCTGGACGACTTGCTGCGCCTGGCGCACATCGACTTCGCGCCGCTGTACGAGCGCGTCGCCGGCGCGCAGGAGTTCGAACCGGGCGACGTCCTGTCCAGCGACAGCGTGATCACGCGCGGAACGGGCCGCTACCACGCGACGAAGCGCGAAGGAGCGCCGGCATGATCTCCCGGACGGTCCTCGTCACGGGTGCCGCCGGCCACCTCGGTCGCGCGGTCGCCGCCGCCTTTCGCCAGCAGGGAGCGCGCCTCATCCTCGTCGATCGCCAAGCGGACCTGCTGCAACAGGCTTTCGGCAGTGCGGGCGAAGCCCTGCTGCTGCCCCTGGACCTGCTCGATCGCGCACAGGTGCAGGCCGGCGTGCAGGAAGCCGTGGCGCGCTTCGGCCAGATCGACGTGTGCTGCCACATCGCCGGCGGCTTCCGCATGGGCGAAGCCGTGCACGAGACCTCCACGGCGAGCTGGGATTTCCTCATGGACCTCAACGCGCGCACGCTGGTGCATGTGGCGCACGCCGTGGTCCCGGGCATGTGCGAGCGCGGCAGCGGCAGGATCGTGACGGTGGGCGCGGCGGCGGCAGCGCGCGGCGCGGCGCACATGGGGGCCTACTGCGCGGCCAAGAGCGCGCTGCTGCGCCTGACCGAAGCCATGTCCGCCGAACTGAAGGACCAGGGCATCAACGTCAACTGCGTGCTGCCCTCCATCCTCGACACCCCGGACAACCGCTCTGCGATGCCGGATGCCGATGCGACCCGCTGGGTCGCACCGGAAGCACTGGCCGAAGTGATCGTCTTCCTCGGCTCCGATGCCGCGCGCGCGATCCACGGCGCGGCGATTCCGGTCACGGGCCGGATCTAGGCTACTGCGCCTCCTGTGCCAGGGCGACCAGCGCGCGCAGGCCCATCAGGTAGGAGTGGCGCCCCAGGCCCTGGATGGTGCCCTTCACCGCCGGCGAGATGATGGAGTGCGTGCGCCAGCTCTCGCGCGCCGCGATGTTGGACATGTGCACCTCGATCACGGGGAAGGGCATGGCCTTGATCGCGTCGTGCAGCGGCACCCCGTGCTGGGTAAGCCCGGCCGGGTTGACGAGGGCGCCCTGCGCCGCGTCGATGTGGCGGTGCAGGAAGTCGATCAACGCTCCCTCGTGGTTGGACTGGATCGTCTCCAGCGCCACGCCGAGCTCCGTGGCAAGCGTGGCGAGCTGGTCATCGATCTGCGCCAGGGTGGTGTGGCCGTAGATGTGCGGCTCGCGGCGGCCGAACAGGTTCAGGTTCGGCCCATGCAGGACAAGGATTTTCAAGGGACCGCCGATCTGCATCAGAGCTTGGACACCCGTTCCAGCTCGGACTTGAAGAGGTTCACGATGGCCGGGTCATAAGCCGAGGAGAACTTGTCGTAGACCGGGCGCACTTCCGCGCGCATGCGGGCCAGTTCAGCGGGGGCGATGTCGTTGTAGATCATGCCCTTGGCCTTCAGCTCGCCCAGCGCCTTGGCCGAAACCGCGCGGCTGGTCGTGCGCTGCCAGTTCTGCGCCTCGATGGCGGCCTCCTGGATCAGCTTCTGTTCCACCGGCGACAGCTTGTCCCAGAAACGCTTGCTGATCTGCACGGGGTTGGTGGCATAGACGTGGTTGGTCCCGCTCACGTACTTCTGCACCTCGTAGAACTTGCTCGACTCGATCACCGCGAACGGGTTCTCCTGGCCGTCCACGGCCTTGCTCTCGAGCGCGCCGTACAACTCGGCGAACGCCATCGGCACGGGGTTGGCCTTGAAGGTCTTGAAGGTTTCCAGGAACACCGGGTTGGGGATCACGCGCAGCTTCAGGCCTTCCAGGTCGGACCCCTTGGTGACCGGGTGCTTGCTGTTCGTGACGTTGCGAAAGCCCAGGTCGAAGAAGCCCAGCACGACCACGCCCTTTTCCGGCAGCTTCGCGGTGAGCGCCTTGCCGAGCGGTCCGTCGACCATGGCATCCGCCTGCCGCTCGTTGGCGAACAGGAAGGGGAAGTCCAGCAGGCCGAACTCCTTGACGATGCCGTTCAGCGACGTCGTGGAGGCCACCAGCATTTCCTGCACCCCGCCCTGCAGCGCCGCCTGCTGCTGCAGCTCGTTGCCCAGCTGGGACGAGGGGAACTCCTGCACCTTGATCTTGCCGCCACTCTTGGCGGCAACGATCTCGGCGAACTTCTTCACGCCCAGGCTGGTCGGGTGACCCGGGTTGTTCAGATGGCCGAACTTGATGGTGCGTTCCTGGATGTCCTGGGCGCCGGCGCCCGCGGCGGCAAGGAGGAAGGCAAGGGCGGCGAGGCCTCGGCGAGTGATGGGTTGCACGCGTGTCTCCTGCGATGTCATGGAAGTGGGGCATGATAGGGAAGCAGGCAAAACAGCGTTCCACACCGGAATCCCTTTTCACATGACGAACTCCGAAGCGGCTCCCAGTGGCACCGTCGATCGCACGCTGCGCATCCTGGAGACCCTCGCTGCGCAGCCCGAGGGCCTGCCGCTCGCGGAGCTGGCAGCCGAAGTCAACGTGCCGCGCAGCGCCTGCCATCGGCTGCTGGCGGACCTCGCCCGCTGCGGCTACGTGCGCCAGGTGCGCGCAATGGGCGACTACACGCTCACCACGCGCCTGCCCGCGCTCGGCCTGAGCTTCCTGGCTGGAGCGGGCATCGTGGACGTTGCGCAGCCCATCATCGACCGCCTGGCGGAGGTCTCCGGTGAACTGGTGCGCCTGGCGCTGGTCGACGGTGACCGGCTCACCTTTGTCGCGAAGGCGCAAGGCGCCCGGGCCGGCCTGCGCTACGACCCCGACATGGGCATCGACGTGCGCCTGTCCTGCAGCGCCGGCGGCCATGCCTGGCTGATGACGCTGAGCGAGGAGCGGGCAACGGAACTCGTTGCCCGCCAGGGCCTCGGTTCCCCACGTGAGTACGGCCCGAAGGCACCCACGACTTTCAAGGCGCTGATGAAGGTGCTGGAAGAAGACCGCAAGCGCGGCTTCAGCATGATGGTGGAAATGTATGCACCGGGCATGAGCGCGATGGCGGCGCCGGTGGCAAGGCGTGGTGGCGAGACGGTGGGGGTGATCACCATCGCGGGGCCCCTGCAACGCCTCACCTCCGCGCGCATGCAGGAACTCGGTCCGGCGCTCGTGCAGGCCGCCGGCGAACTCGCGATAGCCGCCACCAGCTCGCCGCTGTTCCGCAGCCGCGCGGTGGCCGTGCCCTGAACAGAAGGAGAACGACGATGGCAGTATTGGGTGGCGCCGCGCTCGCCATGTGGTGGGATATCGCGCCGGAGATGCGCGCGGAGTTCGAGCACTGGCATTCGCACGAACACTTTCCGGAGCGGCTGGCCCTGCCCGGCTTCCTGCGCGCCACGCGGTGGGCCGCTGCGGACGGGGGCGAAGGCTTCTTCATCCTCTACGAACTGCAGGAGCACGCGGCGCTCAGCTCGCCCGAGTACCTGGCGCGCCTGAACGCGCCCACGCCCTGGTCCACGCGCCTGATGCCGCACCACCGGAACATGGTGCGCAGCCAGACGCGTGTGCTGCATACCCATGGCACGGGGGTCGCGCGGCATGCGATGACGCTGCGGCTGTCTCCACGCGAAGGCGAGGCGCAGCGCCTGCAAGCCGCACTGCAATCGCGGGTTGCGGAACTGCCGCTGCAGGCCGGCCTCGCCGGAGCGCACCTGCTGCGCACCGAGACGCCTGCCATCGCGACGACGACGGAACAGAAGATCCGGGGCAACCTCGACCGCAGCGCGGACTGGATCTTCGTCGTGTGCGGCTATGAGCTCGAGGTGCTGAAGGCGTTGGGTCAGGAGACCCTTGCGCCCGGCGCCCTCGAGGCGCTCGGCGCCGCGCCAGGTGCGATCGCCGGCTGGTACAGCCTGTCGCTCTCGATGAGCCGCGACGAGAACGGGCCGGGCCGCTGACGCATCCTGGCACGCCACGTGCGATGTACAGCCTGAAAGAGGAGAAAGCAGTATGAGCAGCGAACGGGACGCGAGCGTCGAACAGGGCGTGCGCGATTGGTGGCGCACCTCGATCATCGACATGTCGCCCGGAGTGATCCGCTACCGCGGCTATCCGATCGAGCAGCTGATCGGCCGGGTGAGCCTGCCGCACATGATCTGGCTCATGACCCGGGGGGAACTGCCCACCGATCCCCAGGCTTCGCTGCTGGATGCGGCGCTCATGGCAGCCGTCGACCACGGTCCGCAGGCCCCCAGCATCGCGATCGCGCGCATGGCAGCCACTTGCGGCGTCGGCCTGAACAACGCCATGGCTTCGGCGGTGAACGTCCTCGGTGACGTGCATGGCGGCGCGGGCGAACAGGCGGTGGAGCTTTACGAGTCCGTGGCCAGGCGCATGGACGGCGGAACGCCGTTCGAAGAGGCCGTACGTGCGGGGCTCGACGAAGCCATCGCGCACCATGGCAAGTTCGTCTCCGGTTTCGGTCATCGTTTCCATCCGGTCGACCCGCGTGCGCCGCGCCTGCTGGAACTCGTGGACGAAGCGTCCCAGGCAGGGGAGGTGTCGGGCCGTTTCGCCCGCATCGCCCGAGGCGTGGAAGCCGAACTCGCCGCGCGCAAGGGCGGCCGGCGCATCCCCATGAACATCGATGGCGCCACGGCGGTGATCTACGCCGAGCTCGGCTTTCCTGCGCCGCTCGCCCGCGGCCTGTTCTGCCTCTCGCGTTCCGTGGGCATCCTGGCGCACGCGTGGGAACAGACGCAGCAGGGCGGCCGCAACAAGGGGCCGATGCCGCGGCAACACCTCCCGACCTACGACGGCCCGGCGGAGCGTTCCGTACCGGCCCGGTCATAGCGGCCCGAGCGCTACTGACGAGCGCGTACGAAACGCATCGCCAGACAAAACCTGTCCGTTGCTGTAACGGTCCGGCTCGCCATCACACCGAGATGTCATCGCCATCGCTGTCACGCTTTGTCGATCCGATTTCATCTTGAATAAACCACTTCGGTGTGCTATTCATCGGGTGCCGGCAAGAGCTTCATCGCTGGCCAGACGCAGTACCCAGGCGCAGTACCCGGTTCGCGACGGAGGTGATCATGTGTAGAGGGCATGAGGGAAGCGGGCGTCTTTCGCGCCCAGCGTCGGTGGCTTCGGCGATGCCGCCCCATACGCCGCCCACGGTTCGTCACCGGCAGGTCCGTGGCGCCCGGCGAGCGATCCACACCGGCGAGGGAGGGGCGTCATGCGCGCACAAGTAAGAACCCTCGACAGCGGCAACGATCCCTCGCAGCGGCGGACCTTTCTGCAGATGCTCGCGGCACAGGGGGTCGCCATCCCCGCGGCGTACTTCGCCTTGCCTCGCGATGCGCGCGCGCACCAGCCCGGCGAGATCTACGACAACGCGCCCGCGAACACCGGCCGCAGCCACATCGTGCGGGAATTCGCCGAGCCCTACATCGAGCTGATCCGCCTGTTGCGGCAGGCCACGGAGATCGAGCACGCGCTGATGGTGCAGTACCTGTACGGGGCGTTTTCGGTGAAGCCGCACTACGCCGGCATCGTCGGGTCCGGCCTGCCAGGCTCGAACGACCTGCTCGGCGTCTCGGCGATGGAGATGCAGCACCTGCGGGACGTCAACCACCTGCTGATCGCGCTAGGCGCCGGCCCGAACCTGGTGCGCCAGGGCTTCCCCTTCGAACCGGAGGTGTACCCCTTCGAGTTCAATCTCGAACCGCTCACGGAGGCAAGCGTCGCGAAGTACGTGTACTGCGAAGCGGCCACGGGCAGCCTCGACCCCGGGCGCGCGAGCGATGCCGACCGCCGCTTCCTGGCCAGGCTCGACCGCGCGCTCGGCGCCCATGCCCGGCCCAACCACGTGGGCAGCCTCTACGACGCGATCCTGCACACCCTGCGCGAGTACATCGCGGCCACCCCCGGGACGGAAGCCAGGCTCACGCCATGGATCGCGAAGCTCGAGAAGATCAAGGTCGAAGGGGAGGAGGGGCATTTCCAGTTCTTCCGGCGCGTCTTCATGGCCACGCACGACGGCTTCAAGGGGCGGGACGATGCATGGAGCCGCGCCACGAACGACGCCGCCTATCCGTCGTATCCCTTGCCGGTCAATCCGACGGCCTTCATCGGCGAGCAGAACCTGATCAAGAACCCGGAGGCCCTGGGCCTGGCGTGGCTCGCGGACCTGCACTACTGGCTGATCCTGCTGCTGGCCGATGCGTCGTACAGCGAGGACGCCGACGACTACGTGGCGCTGGCCAGGATCCAGATGCTGGGGCCGTTCCTGTCGCTGGCGCGGCACCTGCCCAAGCTCGGCGCCGGGGTTCCCTTCGACCCGCTGGTCACCGGCTATGGCCCCTGCCCTTCCGGCCTGGGGCGCATCGAGTTCCTGTCATGCATGGTGCGCGAAACCGACCGGCTGGCGGCCAGGCTGAAGGACCGGCTCCCCGACGACTACCCGGTCGGACTGGGCCAGGTGATGCTCAGCGCCTTGAACGACAAGCGCGCCGCCCATACCCGGCCCCGGGGCACCGCCTCCTGAGGCCGCGATGCCAGCCGGAAGCAGCCCCTCGATGCGCAGATGGTGGATCGACGAAGCGACCGTGCTGGCCGGGAGCAATCCCAGCGACGCTGACCTCTCCGCACTGCGCGCCGAAGGCTTCGGCGTCGCCGTGTCATTGCTGGACACCAGCCACCAGCGTCCCAATTACGATGCGCAGTCGGCCGCCCGCAGCGGCTGGATGCTGTACACGATTCCGATCGACCACCGGGCCGCCGCGCCCACGCTGGTGCAGGCCTGCGAGTTCGCGGCACTGGCCGGCGCGGTGGGCAAGGCGACCAAGAGCCTGGTCTTCTGCAAGGACGGCGTGGCGCGTTCCGCCTTCATGGGCGCCGTCTACTGGATCGCCAAAGGCGTCCCCCTGGCCGACGCCGTCGCCCGCGTCAGCATGAGCGCGAACGTCGACGCGGCGTGGGCCATGAACTCGCAAGAGGTTCTTCGCAGCTTCGAGAAGCTTGGCTGGCGCATCCCCTGAGAGGGCGGACGCCCAGCCCGCGAGCAGCTTCATCTCGCGCCACCGGTCGGCCTTGGCTTCGAAGCCGATGCCAGGGTTCCTCTTGCTAAAGTCGATGCAGGCGATGCGGATCGGCGAGCTGATCGGATGGGTCTTTCCGCTCGTTCTGGCGTCCAAGATGCGCTGCACGACCCAAGCATGAACTTCAATTTCGTCTGGCTCGAAGACTTCCTGTCCCTGGCCGGCACCGGCAACTTTTCCCGGGCCGCGGAGGATCGGCATAGCTCGCAGCCTGCATTCAGCCGCCGCATCCGGGCGCTGGAAGAATGGATCGGCACGCCGCTGGTGGACCGCACGACGCAGCCCGCCCAGTTGACGGAGGTCGGCGTCTGGTTCAAGGGCATCGCCGAGGAGTTGGTCGCGCGAGCGGCGCGCCTGCCCGGGGAGGCCCAGCAGGTCGCGGAGGCGAGTTCCGTGACCCTGCGCATCGCCAGCACGCACGCCCTGTCCTTCACCTTCCTTCCGCGCTGGCTTCGCAGCCTCGAATCCGTGCTCACGCTCGGTCCTGTCGAACTGACGTCGGACGTCCTTGCGCGCTGCGAAGCCCAGATGCAGGAACGGAAGGTTCACTTCGTCCTGGCGCATGCCCATCCGAGAATGCACGGGTCGCTCGAATCGGAGCTCTATCGTTCGACGCAGATCGGCACCGATCAACTGCTGCCGGTGTCGAAGCCCGACGAAACCGGCCAGCCGCTGCATCGACTGGAACGCACGGCGCCGAAGCAGGCCGTCCCCGTTCTCGAGTACACGGAGGCGTCAGGCATGGGAAGGATTGTTCGCGCAGTCCTCGGCCGCAAGCTGGAGGAGATCCCGCACCAGGCCGTCTTCACCGCACACCTCGCGTCGGTTCTGCGGTCGATGGCGCTCGACGGGCGCGGCATCGCGTGGCTGCCGCGAACCCTCATCGAGGACGACTTGGGTGCGGGGCGCCTGGTTGCCGCGGCGCCGGCCCGCTGGAACATCGACCTCGCCATCCGGCTGTACAGGGAGCAGGGAGGGGTCGGCCGCGCTGCCGAAGCCTTCTGGCAGGCGGCCGCCAGGCCGACGACCGCGCAGGACGACCAATCGCGCTAGCCGCAGGCGAACTCGCCGGTCTCCTTCTCGCTCGGGTGCCTGCGTCAGCCCGCGAGCGCCTTCATCTCGCGGAACAGGTCGGCCTTGCCTTCGAAGCCGATGCCGGGCAGGTCGGGCAACGTGACGTAGCTGTTTTCCACCTTCACGCCGTCGGGGAAGCCGCCAAAGGGCTGGAACAGGTCCGGGTACGACTCGTTGCCGCCCAGGCCCAGGCCGGCCGCGATGTTCAGCGACATCTGGTGGCCGCCGTGCGGGATGCAGCGGCTGGCGGACCAGCCGTGCTCCTTGAGCATCTCCAGCGTGCGCAGGTACTCCACCAGGCCGTAGCTCAGGGCGCAGTCGAACTGCAGCCAGTCGCGGTCCGGGCGCATGCCGCCGTAGCGGATCAGGTTGCGCGCATCCTGCATGGAGAACAGGTTCTCGCCCGTGGCCATCGGATTCTTGTAGTAGTTGCGCAGCGTGGCCTGCAGCTCGAAGTCCAGCGGGTCGCCCGGCTCTTCGTACCAGAACAGGTCGTACTGGGACAGCGCCTTGGCGTAGGCGATCGCGGTGTCCAGGTCGAAGCGGCCGTTGGCATCCACGCATAGCTTCTGGCCGTCCTGCAGCACCTCCATGATCGCGTCGATGCGGCGCAGGTCCTCGTCCAGCGACCCGCCGCCGATCTTCTTCTTCACCACCGTGTAGCCGCGGTCGATGTAGCTGCGCATCTCGTCCTGCAGCTTGCGGTAGTCCTGGCCGGGGTAGTAGTAGCCGCCGGCGGCGTAGACGAAGATCTTGCGGTCGGGCTTGCCGTCGCCATAGCGGTCGGCCAGCAGCTGGAACAGCGGCTTGCCTTCGATCTTGGCCACCGCGTCCCAGATGGCCATGTCCATGGTGCCGATGGCCACCGAGCGCTCTCCGTGGCCGCCCGGCTTCTCGTTCTTGAACATCGTGGCCCAGATCTTGTGCGGATCCAGGTTGTCGCCGGTGGCGTCCACCAGCGAGGCGGGGTCGGCTTCCAGGATGCGGGGGATGAACCGCTCGCGCATCATGCTGCCCTGGCCGTAGCGGCCGTTGGAGTTGAACCCATAGCCGATCACCGGCTTGCCGTTGCGGACCACGTCGGTGACGACGGCCACGAGGCTGAGGTTCATCTTGCTGAAGTCGATGTAGGCGTTCCGGATGGACGAGCTGATCGGGATGGTCTTTTCGCGGATTTCGACGATCTTCATGGTGCGGGCCGGTGAGCGTTGGGAAGGCCCGGATGTTCGACGTTTCCCCCCGTTCCGGCCAATGCTCGTTTTGGCTGCTTTGATGCGCTGGACGAACCGCAGGTGAGTTGCGGGTGCGCGCGCATGCGCTGAGATGCTCGGCAGCAGCACTCGGGGTGCCAGAAACGGCTTACGCATAACGAGGCCGGGAGTGACACGCACATTGCCTTTACGCGACTGCACGCGCCCCTGCTCGTCGCGCAAGCTGACCGGACCAGAACTAATTCACGGCACTGCACGCGCGGTCTCTGCGCGCATGCCCGGCACATGGCGATCACCATCAGCATCCCGCACCAGCTGCCACGCGCGGAGGCGCGTCAGCGCATCGAAAAGGGTTTCTCGCAGATCATTGAGGGAATCCCCGGGAGCGCCGGCACCTGCAGCCAACGCTGGGAAGGCGATCGGCTGGACTTCAGTGTTTGTGCGATGGGACAGACGGCAACCGGAGCTGTCACTGTTCTCGACGACGCGGTCACCATGGAGATCAACCTGCCCGGCATGCTCGGATTGATTGCCGCCGGCCTGAAGGGGCGACTTCACAAGGCGGGGCAACTGTTGCTGAGGTGAAGTGCCGTCATGACGGATACCGCACCGAAGCGTTCGGAACGAGCAGGCTACCTGCACCCCACCGTCTGAACATGATCCGAGCCGAGAATCGTCTCGCCGCTGACTGTCTTGCCGCTGATCGAGACGCTCGTGTCCCCGCACCGGATACCGGTGTCTGGAATCCGGAACTGCAGGACGAGATCGGCGCGGCGGTCGTGGTTGACATCGTGCAGCCTGGCGTCGACGGCCACTGCCTCCGTTCCCGTCCTGCCGAAGCGGATCGTGGCCACATCCAGCAGCGCCGCATCGAACGTGTCCGTCGACAGGATGGCGACACGGAGAAGGCCGTGGCTGCGCGGACGGATGCGCTCGCCCTTCCCGCGGTGGACCTCCAAAGTGACCCGGATCAGGGGCTCCACGAAGGTCGCGAGGTGCCGGGTCAGGCCGAGCAGCCCTGTCTTGCTGCTGGTGTACGCCGCGGTCCCGTTCAGGCTGTACAGCCTGCCAGCCATGGACGAGACATTGACGACCCTGCCCGGCTTCCTGCATGCCTGGCAGCAACGCCTTGGCCATGAGGAAAGGGCCGGTAAGATTGACCGCGAGCACACGCTGCCAGCGCTCGAGGTCGATGCAATCAATGCCGGCTCCGGGAGCCACGTCTGACAGGCCGGCCACATTCACGAGGACCGTGGCTCGCCCAAACCGCTCGAGTGCCAGGTAGCGCGCGCCGGTGCCGGTCCTGGCGTCCGCCACATCGCCGTGGTAGGAGGCGGAGGTGAAGCCGGTGTCGGCCACAAGGGCCTCCTGGTTCAGGCTGCTTTCCGAAAGCGCCCAGGTGCTGGTGCAGCAGACTTCGCGCGAGGTGGCGATTGCAGGCGGGCAGGCGCTTTCGCACCAGGGCGACCGACCGCATGCCTGGTGCGGCGTGCTGGAGGGCCTGATCAAGCTGTCGTCGGTGAGCGCCGATGGACGCGCCGTCACGTCCGCAGGCCTGGCCGCGGGAGGGTGGTTCGGCGAGGCCACACTCCTTCGCGAAGCGCCCTTCTCGGTCGACGCCATGGCCTTGAGGCCTAGCCGCGTGCTCATGCTGCCGGCAGACGTCTTCTTCGAACTCTTGAAGGACGAGTTCGCTTTCAGCCGCTACATCATGCGGCTCCTCAGCGAACGCCTGCACTGGTTCATGGGCAACAGCTATGCGAACCGGGCGACGGACGCACACGCCCGTGTCATCCGCGCCGTGGTTGGACTGTTCCAGCCTGCAGCCTCGCGGTCCACGTTCACGGAACTCCGCATCTCGCAAGAGGAAGTGGCGAACATCGCCGGCGTGTCACGCCAGAGCTGCAACATGGCGCTGAAGCAGCTCTGCGACGAAAAGGTGCTGGCAATCGACTACGGGACCATGCGCGTCCTGGATCCCGTCGGACTGCGAAAGCTTGTCGATTGACGCGTTCGATGGCATCCGTGCGCCGAACTGCTCGCCACGCATTCAGCGTGACTCGAAGGGGCGGGGGCTCGAACGCTTTTTCCGAAAACGCCTGTCGGACTCACCTACAGACACCCGGGTGAAAGGGCCTCGCTAGCGGCCGGCGCACGCGGCGGCAGGAATCGACCGACCCATAGCAGCCCTTCCCCTCTGCGCACGTGCTCCGTGGTAAAGGGACGGATCAACAATCCGCCGATCACAGGAGCTGGGTGCTTTGCGCAGCGCAAGGGTGCCACTGCGCACGAGACGGCAGAAGACGACCGTAGCAGCCGTGGCCAAGAACGAGCAAAAGCAGGAAGCCCTGCCGCCACCTTCCACGAACTGGCCAGCCTTAGAAGCGAATCACTCGCCTGAGCACGCATCAAGGACTGCGCAGGTGCGCTGGCATGGACCCGGTGCCTGGGTGCGACTTGCAGTCCTCAACCGGCCGAGTGGCCAAGCGCTCAGAAAAGCAGGAACGCCGCCCCCGCAATGGCCGTGGGAACCAACGCACCAAGAAACAAGCCAAGGGCTCCAATGGATTCATCCGCGAATCCTCGCTTCAGCAGGGCCACGCCCGCCGGGTTGGGGGCATTGGCAATGACCGTGAGGCCTCCACCCGTGACAGCTCCGGCCACCAGTGTGTACTTCGCTTCGTCCGGAATGCCCTCAATCAAGGAGCCGAGGTAGGTCAGCGCCGCGTTATCCGTGATCGCCGTCAATGCAGCGGCTCCGAAAAAGAGGGCTTCGGGTGACATGCCCGAAACGATCGGCTGCAGCCACCACCGCTGCAGGCCACCGAGTACGACGAGACCCGCCAGGAAGAACGCGACCAGCAGTGCCTCCTTGATGATGAGTGGATCCTGGTGGCGCTCGTACGCCATCGTGAACCCCAGGAACATCAGGAACAAGCCGAGGAAAGCGACCGGGTGGTGAGCAAGGAGCACTACGCTCACCAGGAAAGCCAGGTGGATGACGATCATCAGCCACGGCACATCCGCGCGCGCCTCAGGCGTCGGCGCCGAATCGTCCGTAGTCAGGCAGCGACGCAAGACGAGGACCGCGAGGGTGGCGTTGACCAGCACGGCCACCGCGGCTTTCCAGCCGAAGGTCTGGGCCATGAAGCCGGAGGTCCAACCCCAGGTTCCGGCGACCATCAGCACGGGCGGGGCCGCGAACGACGTGAGCGTTCCTCCGATCGAGATGTTCACGAACAGCACCCCCAGCGCGAAATATTTGGGCGGCTCGGGCAGGCTGGAGCGGAAGATCTGCGGAGCAAGCATCAGGGCCGCAATGGTCATCGCAGCGGGCTCGGTGACCAACGAGCCAAGCAGGGGAATCGCGGCCAACCCGAGCCAGGCGCTTGCCAATCCCGGCGGTACGGGAAGGAACCGCACCAGCAGCGTCGTGAGTCGCATGACGCCGGACAGGATGGGACGTGAAGCAGCGACAACCATCACCACAAAGACGAAGAGGGTTCCGTGTATTGGCGCGACTCCGCATACCCCAAGGCAAGCTTTCCGCTCCCAAGAGCCGCCAGGCACAACACCAGGACAATGGCCCAGAAGCCGAAAACAACCTCCACCTCACCGAGCAGGTGGAACAAGCCCGCGTGACGTGGAAAGCGATTCGCGAGCCTCTCGAACTGCTTGGTGCTGAAGGTATGCAGCAGGGCGATGCCGAAAAGCGCCGCGGCCAGGTGCAACAGGAAGGGCGGGAAGTTTTGATCCATGGACGAGTCAAGGCCGCGAGGCGGCCCGACCTTCGCGTCACCTGCTCAAGACCAAGCTCCCAAGCACCCAAGCACCCAAGCACCCAAGCACCCAAGCACCCAAGGCGCAGTGTAAACGCCCTGGAACGTGGCGGGCGAGCAAGACCGCCGTGCCGCCGCACGGCAACGGCGACGTCCGGAGGCTTCAGAACTCCGTCAACAACTCCCGGCGCCGCTTTGCGTACCAGTCGCGCAGGCAGTCGGCATCCCGACATCGTTCGCGCTCTGCCTGCGCGACCTCGGCACGCCGCCTGAATCCCACCGGGTCGTCACTAACGGCTCCCGCCTGTGCCTGCAGTCGCGCGAGATCGGACGCGAGTTGCCCCAGTTCGGGCTGAGACTCCACGGCGGCGCGCTTGGGCTCCGGCTCCGGGGCCGGCCGCTGCAAGCCCGGGTCGTCGCGCAGGGACTGCTGCTTGACCGGCTGCAAGGCCATGCGGCCGCTGCTGGCGGACGCCACCCGGGCCGCCGGCGCATTCCGGGCCCTCCCCATCGCTCTCGGCTCGGCCGCGGCTGCGTCATCGTGCAGCCGATCCGACTTTGGCTGCGGAACGTCGACGGCACCGATGAGGTCCTCGTCCAGCGTTGCCAGGCGCCGTCGCGCCTGCCGGCTTCTCGAAGCGTCCGGCCCGAGCGCACCCGCATAAGCCTGGGCACTCAGGCTCAGGACGTGTCGCGCCCGCGCCATGAGCTGCTCGCGCAGCATCGTCGCGCTCTCCGCCCCGGCTGCGGCGGCGTAGCGGTCGCCCAGCATGCCCAGAACACGCGCGAGGGGAACCGTCGGCTTCGCCGAAGCGGCGTCGTACTCGCGACAGGCCGCCAGCAAGGCTACCTCCGCATCGCGCAGCCGGCCTATCGTAGCCGCGGCTTGCGCCTTCCGCAGGAACGCCTTGGCCTTGGCGCGCGAGCCGCCGGGAAACGGATGCTCCAGCAATGCATGCCCGTCCTGCGGGTTGCCAGGCGGAATCAATGGCTCGAGGTCGCAGCGCGCCGGCGCGGCCACGGGCTGCACCGCTGCCTGCGTCGCACGGGCTGCCTGCTGCTGCGCCTCCTGGAGCGCTTGCCGGCGCTCCAGGGCGACCTCGTAGGCGGCACGAGGCGGCGTTTTCCAGAAACCCGGGTAGAACTGCCACACCAGCGCCGCGCAGATCCCGGCCACGCAGGCGCCCGTGAGAAGGTCTCTCAGGTTCTCCTTGCCAGTCCGCGTAGCGCTCGATGCTCCCACCCTCCTGGGATTCATTCGTGAAAATGCAGTTCCGGGACGACGGGCACCGCTCCGCGCGCGGGGGTCGGCCCGTACGGAGGAACCCGTGCTGCGCGTCGAAAGACTCCGGGCTGCCGCCCTCCCGCCCTATAGTGACAGCACCAAGCGGGATTTCCCCGTTGGGACTTGCTCATCCTTCACCCCGCGGCTGCGGGGTGTTTTCTTGGTGCGGAACGGTTCGCCCGCACTCCCAGGCAGGCCACAATGGCGCCATGTCGGGCGTGCAAACACCTGCCGTCACGGCGGCATCGGACTGGGACAACGCGGCCCTGCCAAGGACCGTACTCTTCTTCGTGGGCTACGTGGCCCTTGCGTGGATCAGCTTCGTGTATCCGATGCGCGGCCTGAACATCACGCCATGGAATCCCCACGCAGCGCTGGCCGTCGCCTTGCTCATCGTGCATCCGGGGGCGTGGCCCGTCGTGTGGGGGGCCGTTGCCTGCGGGGAAGCGTATGTCGGTTCCGGGCGCATGCCCTTCGCCGCATTGGTGGTCACCACCGGGGTCTTGACCGCGGGCTACGGCTTGGTCGCGGCGGGCATGCGACGCTGGCTGCGCGCGGACCTGCAGGTGATCGGCCGACGAACTGCGCTCCTGTTCCTTGCACTTGCCGGCGCCGGCGCACTGATCGCGTCCATCCTGCGGGCAGGTGCGCTCTGGGCGATGGGGATCATTTCGCTGGAACGGATGCCCGCTGTCCTTCATCGGGCGTCGATCGGCGACGGGGTCGGCCTGATCGTCACGCTGCCCCTGCTGCTCGTACTCTCCAGCACCAGGCACCGGACGCTCACCAGGTCGATGCTCAGGTCCTACGAATCATGGTTGATCGCCATCGTCATCGGTGTGGCGATCCTCGGCGTGTTCCAGCGGGCGCCACAGGAACAGTTCAAGTTCTTCTACCTGCTGTTCGTACCTGTTGTCTGGGCGTCCACCCGCTTCGGCGCGGTCGGCGCCGTGTGGGCGGCGGCGCTCGTCCAGGGACTGCTGATCCTGGCCGTGCAGAGCGGGCAATACCTGCCTCTGACGGTCTTTGAATTCCAGCTGCTCGTCGCGGCGCTGACCAGCGTGGGCGTACTGCTGGGAGCGATCGTGGACGAAAGGCAGGCTGCCGAAGAAGCACTGCGAGCATCGTTGCGGCTTGCAGCTGCCGGCGACATGGCCGCGGCCCTGGCGCACGAATTGAACCAGCCGCTCACGGCGATGGCAACCTATGCTCGCGCCTCGCAGATCCTGGCGCGCCGGTGGGAAGCGCAGGTTCCCGACGCCCGCGACATGCTCGATGTCGCGGACAAGCTGGCAGCCGAAGCCGCGCGGGCCGGGGAGGTCGTCAATCGGCTGCGACGCTTCTTCCGCGAACGCTCGACCGAGCTGCAGATCACGCAGCTGCCCGATCTACTGACCGAGGCCGTCGCTTCGCAGGCGCCACGGGCCCAGGAACTTCGCGTGCGGCTGACTCTGATGGATCACGAAGCCATTCCCGCCATCTGGGTCGACCGTGTGCAGATCGCAGTGGTGCTGCGCAACCTCCTGGCGAACGCCATCGAAGCGGCGTCGGACCCGCGGCGTCCACAGGAGGCGCCAAGGCATGTCGATCTGCACGTGCAGCAGCAGGGCGATGAAGTGCTCGTCACGCTCCTGGACAGCGGCGGGGGCCTCACGCGCGAGCAGGCGCAGAATATCTTCGAAACGCCGGCCTCCTCGAAGCCCGGCGGCATGGGCATCGGCTTGGCGATCAGCCGCGCAATCGTCGAAGCCCATGGCGGCCGGCTGTGGGCCGAAGCCGGAGCGCAAGGAACCTTCCACTTCACCCTGCCGATCGGCACAGGAGCCGTCCATGACGACTGAGTTACATCGGCAAACCGTCTTCATCGTCGACGACGATCCTTCCGTGCGCGATGCGCTGGCGCTGCTGTTCAGCCTGCACGGCCGTCCGACAGCCATCTTCGCCTGCGCCGAAGACTTCCTGCGGGCGATCGAGCCTGGATGGCGCGGGGTGGTGATCGCCGACATCCGCATGGGTGGCATGTCCGGGCTGGAGATGCAGGAGGTGCTCTCCCAGCATCCGTCGCGCCTGCCCGTGATTGTGATCACGGCGCACGCTGACGTCGCCGCGGCGCGCCAGGCTTTCAAGTTCCATGCCGTGGATTTCCTGGAGAAGCCGTTCGACCATGACCAGCTGCTGGATTCCGTGGAACGTGCCATGCGCGGCCTGCCCGAAGACCGGGAGGCGATCGGCACGCGACCCGTGTCGACCACGTTGTCGTCGCGTGAGCGCGAGGTGATGGCGCTGGTCATCGACGGCATGGACAACCGCAGCATCGGGGAGAAGTTGGGGATCAGCCCGCGCACCGTGGAAGTCCACAAGTCGCGCGTCATGACCAAGGTGGGCGCGCGCAACCTGGCGGAGCTGGTTCGCATCGCGCAGGCTGACCAGGGCCGCCCGCCCGCGTAGGGCACGCCCGTACGGGGTCACCCGCGCAACCGGGGTCTGCCGCAGTCGGCCGTCAGCGTGTGGCTGATACAGTCAGCCGGATGATTCCCGAGGGCGACATGAGGGTCGAGCGCGACGACGCTCCCCAGGCCCGACCCGACCGCACGATCACCATCGTGTTGGTGATCGCCATCTTGATCCTCGTGACGGTCGCCGCCATTTGGCTGCGGTCCACCCCCGTCGGGCAGCCGCCGCCGCCGGTGGCCGCCACGCGCCCGGAAGAGCCGCCGCGCGAGCTGCCCGTGCCGGCACGGACCGCAGCCAGCGCGCCGGTGCAACACCCCGTCGCGGCCGAAGACCATCCCCTGCAGCGCGAGGAAATCCCTGCCGCCCTCGCAGGGCTGCTCGGCACCAAAGCCGCCGCGACCTTCCTGCAGACGGAGGACTTCCCGCGCCGGTTCACGGCTACGGTGGACAGCCTTGCGCGCGAACACTCACCGTCGGGCATCTGGCCGGTGCTGCCCACGCCGGGGCGCTTCCTCGTGGAGGAGCGCGTGGAAGGAACCGTCATTGCGCCCGAAAACGCCGCGCGCTACACCCCCCTGGTGTTGCTGGCCGGCACGATCGACGTCCCCGCGGCCGGGCGCCTGTACCGCCGCATGTACCCCCTGCTGCAGCAGACCTACCGTGATCTCGGTTTTGGCGAGCGCCACCTCAATGATCGCGTGGTGGAGGTGATCGACCTCCTCCTCGCCACGCCCGATACGCCGGAGAGCCCGCGCGTCCAGCTGCTGGAGATCAGGGGCCCGGTCCCGTCGCTGCAGCCCTGGGTCCGCTACCAGTTCGTGGATCCCGAGCTGGAAGCGCTCAGCGCCGGCCAGAAGATCCTTGTTCGCGTCGGTCCCGTCAACCAGCGGCGGCTGAAGTCCAAGCTCGCGGAGTTGCGCAAGGAGCTCACGACCCCGGTGACTGGGGCGAAATGACGATGTGGGACACCTTGCCGCCAGTGAGCGAGCTGGCCTGGCCGGTCGTGATCGCGCTGGCTTGGCTCGCCGGCGAACTCGCCCAGCGCTGGCGGATTCCGCGCGTGACGATCTACGCCGTGGTGGGGTTCGCCTTCGGCCGGGCGATTCCCGGCCCATCGGGCATCGGGGTCACGCCCGGCAGTTCCCTCGTGGCCAGCATCGCCTTCGGCCTGCTGCTGTTCGAGTTCGGCTACCGTATCAACCTGCGCTGGTTCCGCATCAATCCCTGGCTGGCTGCGACCGGTGTGCTGGACGTCGCGCTCACGTCCCTCGCCGTGTACGCGCTGTGCCGGGACTTCGGCGCGGCGCCGATCAGCGCGGCGCTGATGGCGTCCATGACCGCAGCCACGTCGCCCGCCTCCCTCACGCGGGTGGTGAACGAGCTGCGCAGCGCCGGCCAGGTGACCGAGCGCGCACTGCACCTGACGGCCTTCAATTGCCTCTGTGCGCTGCTCGCCTTCAAGTTCATCGTGGGCTTCTGGACGTTCGACACCTCCGGAGACGTGCTCAAGGCGCTGTCCAACAGCGTGGTGGTGCTCCTCGTGTCCGCCGGACTCGGCGCCGCGTTCGGGACCGGCATGCCGGTCATCCTGCGCATCACCGGCCGGACCAGCACCGACGCGACCCTTGCCTTTGCGCTGGCCGTGGTACTGCTGGTGGGGCTCACGCACGTGCTGCGGTTTTCACCGCTGGTCGCGACCCTCGCATTCGGACTTCTCGCGCGCCACCGCCGCGTGACGCTGAACCAGACGCAGAGGAACTTCGGCGCGTTGGGCGACCTCCTGGTGGTCTTCCTCTTTACCTACGTCGCGGCCACGGATCGCCGGGCTCTATCCGAACGACGACCAGAGGCCTTCCAAATCGACATGCGACGCCCAATTTTTCTCCGGAAAGCCGCCAGCTCAGCCGACCGTCGCATTGGTGCCTGCGCCGGGGTTCGACCGCCGCGCCGCGCTCCGACAGTTCGCTGGTGCACGTCCGCTGTGGGTCCAGGCTGTGTGAAAACTCGGTCGAAGCAGAAGTTCAGGGGTACTCGACCCCCTCGCTGCAACGAGATCGTCGATCCTGGATCGATCTGAGAGGACGTCTGGGGACCGATTTTTCTGGTCCTCCGACGAGCTTCAGTTGAATCGCCTGAAAACGCCGACCCGTGGCGGCATCGCCGCCGCCGTTCTCACCTTCTCGCCAATGCGAATCCGGTTCGTCGATAGCTGACCTGATTCGAACGGGGTCTCACAGACCGCAGCGCACCCGAAATGCAAAACGCGCTCTCCCCCCGGAGAGCGCGTTTTTTTTTGCCGTGCTGGCCGCGAAAGGATGCCTGCAGCCTTGTAACAAGCCCTGCTGCAGCGCAGCAATTCCAGACAGAGTTAATTCCAATCGACGGACCTTATTCCCGCCCGTCAGCGCGCCTCACCTCCTGACGTCCCCTACTCCACCGTCACGCTCTTGGCCAGGTTCCGCGGCTTGTCGACATCGGTGCCCCGCGCCAGCGCCGTGTGGTACGCCAGCAGCTGCAGCGGCACGACGTGCAGCAGGGGGCTGAGCGTGCCGTAGTGCTCCGGCATGCGGATCACGTGCACGCCTTCGCTGCTCTCGATCCTGGAATCCGCGTCGGCCAGCACGTAGAGAACGCCGCCGCGCGCGCGCACTTCCTGCATGTTGGACTTCAGCTTCTCCAGCAGCGCATCGTTCGGCGCCACGGTGACCACGGGCATCTCGCTGGTGACCAGGGCGAGCGGACCGTGCTTCAGCTCGCCGGCCGGGTAGGCCTCGGCGTGGATGTAGCTGATCTCCTTGAGCTTCAACGCGCCTTCCAGCGCGATGGGGTAGTGCATGCCGCGGCCCAGGAACAGCGCGTTCTCCTTGTTGGCGAAGTCCTCGGCCCAGGAGATCACTTGCGGCTCCAGCGCCAGGACGGCCTGCAGCGCGGTGGGCAGGTGGCGCATGTCCTTCAGGTGCTGCGCCTCCTGCGTCTCGGTGAGCTGGCCGCGCACCTGGGCCAGGGCCAGCGTCAGCAGGAACAGGCCCGCGAGCTGCGTCGTGAACGCCTTGGTCGACGCCACCCCGATTTCCACGCCGGCGCGCGTGATGTAGGCCAGCTTGCATTCGCGCACCATCGCGGACGTGGACACGTTGCACACGGTCAGCGTGTTCTCCATGCCGAGGGAGCGCGCGTGCTTGAGCGCCGCCAGCGTGTCCGCGGTTTCGCCGGACTGGCTGATGGTCACCACCAGCGTCTTCGGGTTGGGCACGCTTTCGCGGTAGCGGTATTCGCTGGCGATCTCGACCTGGGTCGGGATCTTCGCGATCGACTCCAGCCAGTACTTGGCCGTGCAGCCGCTGTAGTAGCTGGTGCCGCAGGCGAGGATCAGCACCGAGTCCACTTCCTTGAAGACGCGGTAGGCGCCGTCGCCGAACAGCTCTGGGGTGATGGTCTCCACGCCCTGCAGCGTGTCGCCGATCGCGCGCGGCTGCTCGAAGATCTCCTTCTGCATGTAGTGGCGGTACGGGCCCAGTTCGGCCGCCCCGCTGTGCGCCTGCACGGTCTTCACCGGTCGCTGCACCGGCTTGTGGTTGCGGTCGACGATCCAGTAGCGCCCCAGTTGCAGGTCGACGATGTCGCCTTCTTCCAGGTACACGATCTGGTCGGTGACACCGGCGAGCGCCATCGCGTCGCTGGCCAGGAAGTTCTCCTCCTTGCCCACGCCGAGCACGAGCGGCGAGCCTTCGCGCGAGCCGACCACGCGGTGCGGCTCGTCCTTGCAGAACACGGCGATCGCATACGCGCCGTGCAGCTGCCTGGTCGCGGTCTTCACCGCCTCGAACAGGTCGCCCTCATACAGGCTGTCCACCAGGTGCGCGATGACCTCGGTGTCGGTCTGGCTGGTGAAGCGGTAGCCCTTGGCCTGCAGCGCCGCGCGCAGCTCCTCGTGGTTCTCGATGATCCCGTTGTGCACGACGGCGATGCGGCCGGGTGCGGACGGCGCGGCCTCTCCGGGCCCATGGCTGAAGTGGGGGTGCGCGTTGTGCACGGCCGGCGCGCCGTGGGTGGCCCAGCGGGTGTGGGCGATGCCCGTGCCGCCCTGGATCTTCTCGCTGTCCACCTGCTCCATCAGCTCGGCGACGCGGGCCGTGCTGCGCGCGCGCTTCAGGCCATCGGCGTAGACGGCGACGCCGCAGGAGTCGTAGCCGCGGTATTCCAGGCGCTGCAGGCCCTGGACGAGGATGGGGACGATATTGCGGGTGGAGACCGCGCCGACGATGCCGCACATGGTGGAGCGCCTTGATGGATGGCTGGGATGCAGCCACTGTAGGCTTGGCGACATGGAATATGCTTGCTAAATATCAATGAATGCGGATTTTCATTTCACCGGAAGGAACCGCTGCAATAAAATTCCGACATGGAAGAAATATCGGAACTTGATTCCACGGACCTCGCCCTCCTGGCCCAGCTGCAGGACGACAGCGCCCTCAGCAACCAGGACCTGGCCGGCCGCGTGCACACCTCCCCGGCGACCTGCCTGCGGCGCGTGAAGCGGCTGTGGGACGCGGGCCTGATCGAGCGCGAGATGGCGATCCTGAACCCCGAACGCATGGCCGCGACGCTGGGCCATGGCATGGAGGCGGTGGTGGAAGTCTCGCTGGACCGCCAGGGCAACGAAGCGCAGGAGGCGTTCGAGCAGCGGGTGGTCGCCGACGACGCGGTGCAGCAGTGCTACCGCGTCTCGCCGGGGCCTGATTTCATCCTCATCGTGCATGCGCGCGACATGCAGGAGTACCTTGCGCTGGCGCAGCGCCTGTTCACCAGTGACGCGAACGTGCGCAACGTGAAGGCGTTCTTTTCGGTGAAGCGGGCGAAGTTCCGGCCGAGGGTGCCGGTGCGGGGGCGGGGGGTGTAGGGCTGCGTGGTTTCGGTGGGGTTCGCAGGCGCTCACCTTCCGCGGCTGGCGCCGCGCCACCCTTGTATTGTTCATGATTGAATTTCCAGAGTTCGGCGAGAGCCGAGCGGAGCGGGTGTACGCCGTCGCCACCCTTTGGACCTGAGCCTGAGCTGTAGATCAAGCGGCACTCGCTCCTTTCTCCTGTCCTGTCCCAAAGATCGGACAGTATCTTTCTGCCCGGCATTGCCGGAGCCCGTATTCACAAGGTGGATCAGACATGGAT